>CAYNEQ010000087.1:0-3780 GCA_964396295.1 uncultured Gammaproteobacteria bacterium | reverse complement strand
TTTTCTAAACCGTATGATAAAGAGTTTGTATGGAAATTTAAAACCAAAAAAGATAAATGTAATATTAGTCGGGTTGATGTTGCTCCAGAGCATTTTGTCGCAGCGCTCGTTAATGATAAAAAAATCTTTACTGCGCAGCCGTATTCATCTCCGGATAGCTGTGATGCCAAGGGTCAAAAACTTAATGCATGGTCTGTAGATTGGGATTGGACCTCGGCTGACGCTGGAGCTCTGCCAAACGTGGTGGCAAAAGTGCAAGCATTTAGTAGTAAAGGCGCAAATCAGTATTGTACAAAGAATTGTATTCTCAAAGGTAGTAGCATTGCGTTTGGTGAACCAGCTGTACCAGTGTGTGGAAATTTACATGTGGAAGCAGGGGAGGATTGTGACCCGCCGCTAAAAGGCGCAGGGTGTGGCTTGGATTGCAGGCGTAGGGGAAATTCAAATCCAGCTACTTGTGGCAATGGAGTAGTAGAACCAAACTTGGGTGAAAATTGTGATCCCGGCGTACCGGGGGCGATCGGTTGCAGCAAAACTTGTTTGCGTACTGGTTCAGAGAAAAATCTGCCTGCCAATCAACCGAATGCTTCAGTCTGTGGTAATGGGCTGGTGGGAGCAGGCGAAGACTGTGAGTTGGGTATTGCCGGAGCTGTTGGCACACCAAATTCTGCCTTAAACTGTTCAGACACTTGTTTGCATACAGGTACCAGACTTTCTAGTGCTTGGTGTTTTGCCAATCAGGCTGGTAAGGGTGGTTTCTTAGCCAACGACTTTGCTCAAGCCTGCAAAAGTGCCTTAAGTCGCTGTGGTGATGGGGTGCAAGACCCTGATGAAGATCCGGGATGTGATGTGGGGGTTGATAGGAAAGCTGATGAGTGTAACAAGTTTTGTCTCTTAGATAGCACTGCTCATCCTGAGTGCGCTCTTGGTGCTGAAGGCTGCAGCACTAAAAGACAAAAAATAGGCTCTTCGTTATTATATACCGCGCCGTCAGTCTGTGGAGACGGTTTGGTTGGTACGGGTGAGGATGCATTTTGTGAAAATAATTTAGCCATTAATCATGTTGGTAATAACCCGTGGGCCTTGGTAACCGGGGTTGGCTTAGGTCAGGTTGCTGGCGTACCGCCAAAACAGAAAACCGATATTATCGGGACAACCAGAGACAATACGGTCGGGGGCCCCATCTCAGGTAAAGGTGAATTTTCTATTGCCTGTGGTTTTACCAGCGACCAGCAGTGTCGTGATAGAATGGGAAATAATTGGGGCTTAGCTACCAATGGCTGCTGTTATAAACGGCCTGAATTAATATCTGTAACTCCAGGCACCACCACTGAAAATAAATTTAATATTTGCCCTAATACCAATATTGAAGCCGTTTTTGATCAGGAAATTGATCCAAGCAGTTTAAAAAATAATTTTGTCATTGCTCGTGGCACGAGTCATACTTCTTGTGAAGCCAGTGAAGATGTGACTAATTTAGTCAGGGATACAGTTACAGAGCATCTACCATGGTATAAACGGGCAATAGCCTATGTAGTTAATGCTCTTAAGAATTTGACTGGTCAAAAAGCAGAAGCAATTCGTGATGAAATTCGTTCTGATACCTGGTGCAGTGGCGAGGATCTAGGTCAAGCCGAGGTTGAATCATTGCCAAACAATCAAAGTAAAATTGTTTTTCGTTTAAATAAACCCCTGGCAGTAGACACCGATTATTT
Source organism: uncultured Gammaproteobacteria bacterium (assembly GCA_964396295.1). GTDB lineage: Bacteria > Patescibacteriota > Patescibacteriia > Magasanikbacterales > GWA2-37-8 > XYD2-FULL-39-9. The sequence goes on along the minus strand of CAYNEQ010000087.1, from coordinate 2,065 downwards.
TATCGCGGTAAAAGAAGGTTTGCGCAGTAAGGCTGGCATTAGCATTGGTAAGAATAACACCACAAACAAACCGTTAGGTTGGAAATTTATCACCGGCTCCCAAGTGTGTGAAGTCAACAAGGTGTCGGTCCAGCCGGCGCAACTATACTTCACTAAAGCTAATGTCTCAGCTATGCTTACCGCTTCTGCGTATCATAATAATGATGTGCTGCAATCAATTCCCGGATCATATGCGTGGGAATATGTTTGGCAGCCTACCAATACTCCGCAAGTGATTGTGTCTTCGACTACTTCCACGGTCAACACTGCTGTCTCTCAAAATAGAAACGGAGAAGCTGATTTGCGCGCTTCCGCCAAGATTGTAGAAAATATTTATTCTGCCCAAACCGGTATAGTTGCTTCTGGTAATACACATGTCATAGTATTCTTGTGTGAGAATCCATGGCCGCCAAAAGATTTATATGTGAATGGTAATGGACCATTTACTATTTTCCCCTATGAAGACAAGGTTGGCAACAATGATGGCTTCAATCTTCAGGCTAATATTTTTGATAATTCATCAATTCCGCCTTCACCGGCCGGTGGTTATTTCAATTTCCGTACGTATTATTGCGCGGATAATGGCCGTGGTGGCAATACGAGCGACGACTTGCCGTATCTGTATCCAGCGGTGCAGACTGCTGCAAATATTGTGGCTGACAGCCCTACTTCCAGTCTGAAGCGTTTTATTTTTACTAATAATAAAAATAAAGATGCTATCGGTATTCAGATTTTCTCCAATCCAAAACATTTAACTATTACAGATTGGTTTGCCGCTGATAAGGCGCTTGGCGGGCAAGGTTTTACCGGAGATATGACCGCCACCAAGATTGATGGTTACGATGCAATAACTGATGGAAATAATATTTATGTTGATGCGCTTAATTATTCGGACACATCTCATAATTTATTCTCCAATATTTACTTGTTTAGCATTAATGCGGATGCTGATAGTGAGACCCAGCGAGTGTTCCAACAATTGCTCGGTAATTTGAAATTGAATACGAATCTAACGAATTATGGCTATTGTGGAGTGGATATGAATACACCAGGTGTGTCTACGACTTGTCGCACTGATTTTGATTGTCAGAACAACGAAGTCTGTTCTGTACAGACAGATAAATTAAAACGTAATTATCAAAGGTTAAGAGACTTAAAAGAAATTCAGGATCTATTTAATCCGTAGACGATAATGATGTGGTATAATTAAGCACGTATGGGAAAGAAAAAAGTTATAATTTTTCTCTCGCTTGTCTTAGCTGCAGGATTTTTTTTGTTATACCAACAAGTAGTTGCGGCTAATGTGCCACTGCTCAAAGAAGGCACTTTTTTAAGCGGACAGACCTTGAGTGTTTGGCCTTCTTGGTCAACCCTGGGTGGCGCTTTTGGCCAAGCTTTGCCGGTTGACCCAATCAATCAATTGGCGCCAGCAGGGACATGTGTAACTGCCACGAACCGATTTTGTCTATCTGACGCTAATTGCCCGTTGCTAAATAATGCCACCACTACCCATGAGCAATGCATATTGCATGATCCACAGACTGGTTGGAGTACAGCTAATCGAAGGTTTAGTTTTGCTTGCAATCCCGAATCATATGCCTATCGGTATGTAGTCGATCCAAGCACGAGTGAGTTTACTGTCAGAGCGCATTTTGAGGATACTGGATTAGCGCCAGTTAATTATAATAATTTCGTCCGCGATTTTGTTGACCCAAGCATTGTCAAGATCAATGATGGAGCCGGTATTTGCTATACGGATCAAGAAATTTCTACTTTAGAAACAGGTCGTTGTGGCGATGGGAGGTTAAATTTCCAACAAGGAGAAGAATGTGATCCGCCGGGGGGTGTCCAATATGAAGCCGGTTGTACCGCGCCGCAAGGACGTAAGAGTTTGTCGGTTTGTAGTAGTAATTGTCACTGGACGGCTTCCACTACACCCTGTAATGCCTTAAGTAAATGCGGTAACGGTCGCAAAGAGGCTGGGGAAACCTGTGATGAAGGAGCGCTAAATGGTAAATACAATCAT
>CAYNEQ010000086.1:0-3800 GCA_964396295.1 uncultured Gammaproteobacteria bacterium | reverse complement strand
GCCAGGGCTTTATTATTAATACTACGGTTAGAAATATTGACGATTCATATGACGGCACCTTAGGTGGCACGCCCAACGACACAGCGCCCGCTGACTATAAATTAGTCGAAATTTCAGCTATTTGTAATAATTGTTCGCAGCAGACACCAGTCATACTGAGTACGATTGTCGCCCCAAAACAACTTGAAGGAGCGAGTAAAAATGGGGCTTTATTTATTCAAGTGTTTGATTATTTAGGCCAGCCGGTAGCAGGGGCCAGTGTGACCGTGACTAATACGGCCCAAACGCCAAACTTGGTTATTCATGACGTAACGGACAATAGCGGCTATTTGCGAATTATAGATGCGCCCACCGCGACCATGAGTTATTACATTAATGTGACTAAAGCGGGCTATTCGAGTGACTATACTGTGCCGGTCAGCGTGTCTGTGCCGACGCCAGTCAAGCCGCCATCCAATCTGGTCAGCCAAGCCATTACTGATATTAGTTTTTCTATAGATCGGTTGAGTAGTATGAATTTGCATTTTCTTACGCCCGCCTGTGTGGCCGTGCCAAATCAACAGTTTACGATCCGAGGAGAAAAAATCATTGGCACTGATGCCAACGATGCTAATATTTATAAATATAATAAAACCCTGACTGCCGACGGTAGCGGTAATTATAATTTTTCTAATATTGAATGGGATACATACCATGTCACGATTGGGGGTGTCGTGTACAATATTGGGGGTTCCACGCCGTTGCTCCCATTTGAGATTACGCCGGGTTTAAGCCAGGACGCTTCGATCATTCTGCAGCCCTACTCGGCTAATTCGCTGCTTGTCAAAGTCAAAGATGCGGGCACGGGGTTGCCTTTGTCAGATGCGACGGTACATCTCACAGCGACTGGCTATGATGAAAGCCGCACGACCGGCTACGGCTTTATTCGCCAAACTGATTGGAGTGGTGGTACCGGCCAGGCAAGCTATACAAACCAAACAAAATACTTTACGGACAATAATAATATAAAGAATAATTCTCCGGCTGGGGACCTAAAATTAAAAAAAACCGGAAATTCATATGCCAATAGCGGTTCGCTAGAATCCTCAACCTTTGATTTAGGCACGCCAGTGAATTTTAATAATCTTATATTTTCACCCTTATCCCAACCAGTACAAACTGGCGCTAACCCAATTACTTTCCAGTTGGCTACGAGCAATTCCAGTAGTCCGGCGAGCTGGTCTTATAAAGGTCCTGATGGCACAGCCAGCACCTACTACACTGCGACCAGCACCGTTATCTGGAGTGGTCACAACGGCAATCGATATTTGCGATATAAAGTATTTTTAAATACTGCTGACACTTCATATACACCTACGCTCTCAGAAGTCGCCTTTACCTATACGACGAGTTGTGTGCCACCCGGCCAGGTTTTCTTAAGTGGTCTGTCAGCTGCGACCTATACCTTGGATGTTTCTCGGGCGGGCTATATTTCTAATAACGATACTATAGATGTGTCCGGCGCTACTGAGGCCGTAGTTTATATTTCTCCGGCTCCATAATATGATAATTAAAAATTTATCTCATAATCATCAAGGAGTGACGCTAGTCGAATTATTAGTCGGCATGGGTATTTTTGCTTTTTTAACCGTGGGCATTACGGCACTATTTCTTAGCAGTAGAAAATATAACGAGATTGTCTGGGAACAGTTAAAAACTCAGAATGAAGGCAGAAAAGTAATTCAAGATTTTGTGAACGAAGTTCGTACGGCCTCACAGTCAAGTATCGGTGCCTATCCCATAGCCGCTGCTTCGAGTACGGAAATAATTTTTTATACTAACCTGGATAGCGATACACTCAAGGAACGAGTGCGGTATTTTTTTTCGGGAAGAATCCTAAAAAAAGGCGTTATCAAGCCGGCTGGTAATCCGTTGACCTATAGTGCCAATAACGAAGTCATTACGGAAGTCGCGCACGACGTAGTCACCTCGACCTCAAAATTTTTGTATTATGGATCTGATTATGCGGGTTCGCAAGCGGAGCTGGGCAGTCCGATAAATATTACCAGTATTAGAATGGTTGGTATCATGATTACTTTAGAAGAAGATCCAAATGCATCGCCAGTGCCTTTCAGTATTGAGTCAAAGGTATCGTTAAGAAATTTAAAGGATAATTAACTGATGAATAATGAATTACGAATTATGAATTATGAAACGTGAGCTGAGATTGGAAGTTCATAATTCTTGTTTCAAGATTCATAATTCAGAAACTATGGTATTTGAAATATTAAAAAAATATACAAAAACTTTTTCGCAGAATAATCGCGGGAATATTTTATTATTCGTCATGATTTTTGGCACTATCAGTCTGTCAATTATAATTGTGGGTGTCGCCGGGTATGCTATTTCTGAAAACACAGCCTCGAACAAAAAACATAATAGCGAGCTGGCGCTCCAGATTGCCGACGCAGGCATTAATTATTATCGTTGGCATTTAGCGCATAACAAAACGGATTATTATGATGGGAATGGCGCAAGTAGTACTCCTGGTCCCTACATACATACCTATACTGACAAGTTGGGAAATCCGATTGGTCATTTTTCTCTAGAGATTACACCGCCTACCCTAGGGTCAAGTATAGTTATTATTGAGTCAACCGGCTGGTTGGATACGCAACCTAACAGTAGAAAAAAAATTAAAGTCAGAGTTGGTTTTCCTGCCTTAACTGATTACTCTTTTTTAACCGCTACTGATGTTTGGATCGGGGATACCGAAGTTACTCACGGAAAATTTCATGCCAATGGTGGTATCAGATTTGACGGTCTCAGTGACGCGCCTATTACCAGTGCTGTGGCTACCTATACATGCAAGATTAGCCATGGCTGTGGAAATCAAGTAAAACCCGGTATTTGGGGTGCAGGCGGCCCGACTACGTACTGGCAATTTCCAGCTCCGGCTAAAGATTTTACGGTTGTCACTGCCGAACTTGCGCAAATTGAAGAAAATGCCGAGCCGGAAAATGGGGGAATCAAGCTTACTTCTTCGGGTCAACAGGGTTGGCGCATCCAATTTCTTTCTTCTAGCCAGTTTGTGGCGTATAAAGTCTTGACCACCAATTGTTATAAGGCCAAGGATATTGGTGATAATAATTTTTTCTGGCCTTGTATTGATATTGCCACTACTGACGCTGGTACCACCTATAACATGCCAGCCAATGGGTTTATTTTTATTGATGATATGGTCTGGGTCGATGGAGTAGTAAGGGGTCGTGCCACGATCGGCACTTCAGCTGGAAAATCGATAATTATTAATGGCAACATTACCTATACAGCCAAAGATGGCACTGATGTTTTGGGTCTTATTGCTGATCAAAATATTTTGATTCCCAGAGATTCTCCAAATGCTCTAGAGGTAGATGCAGCCCTGCTAGCAAAAAGTGGTGCCGCTAAACGGTATTATTATCCGGGCAACACAAAAAATAGTCTCTTGATCTATGGTTCGGTTATTACCAATAAAATGTGGACCTGGAGTTGGGCCTCTGGCGGCGGGGCTATTGTCTCAGGCTATGAAAACACAGATGCAACCTATGATGCTAATTTAACCTATGGCTCGGCGCCGGGATTTCCGGTTGGTTCAGAGTATAACTTGTTGAGTTGGGAAGTGGTGAAATAATTATAGACTATAAGCATTGCCAACAAAATATAGGCTTGTTATAATCAAGACACTAGAAATAATTCATATTTGTATGTCTCAAATTCTTAAACTTGTCATTCCCGTCGCTGGTCTTGGTACTAGATTTTTACCATCCACAAAAGCCCAG
>CAYNEQ010000085.1:0-3854 GCA_964396295.1 uncultured Gammaproteobacteria bacterium | reverse complement strand
CATACTCGCAGGCTCATTCTTCAATAGGAACACGGTCACCCTTTCAGGCTCCCGCTCTTTGTAAGCACACGGTTTCAGATACTATTTCATCGCCCTCACCGGGCTGCTTTTCACCGTTCCCTCGTGGTACTTGTCCACTATCGATCACTAAACGTATTTAGCCTTAGACCATAGTCGGCCCAGATTCAGACGGAATTTCACGAGTTCCGCCCTACTCAAGAACGTATACTATGAGTTAATGCATGGTTTAAAATACAGGACTATTACCTTCTTTGGTCGCTCGTTCCAGAGCTATTCTTCTATCATGCATTAATGTCACCGAGTCTACAGAAAACTCGCGCATACGCCTTACAACATCATATAACCAACGGTCTGTCCTTTAACGTACGGTTCAGTATTAATCCGAAGATCAAACATTACCGTACGAACAGTTATATGATTTAGGCTCTTCCCTGTTCGCTCGCCACTACTAAGGGAATCTCTTCGATTTATTTTCCTCTGGCTACTGAGATGTTTCACTTCGCCAGGTCTTCTTCATATACCTATGAATTCAGTATATGATCTCTGACTTGCGTCAGAGGGGTTTCCCCATTCGGAAATCCTCGGGTCAAAGCGTGCTTGGGAGCTCGCCGAGGCTTATCGCACCCTGCCACGTCCTTCTTCGTCTTTTGGTGTCAAGGCATTCACCATACGCCCTTATTTAATTGCGCACGACTAAAGCACTAAATGGTGCTTTTTATCTACAGGCCTATTGCTCCTGTAGAAACATCGTGTTTGTGTAGATTTTTTCAATTCTGCAAATTGAAAAAACTACCTACCCTATTATTGTTGAATTGACCAATGAATTGTCAACGTACGATCTTTCTTCCGCTACTTTCATTTCAACCAAAGTGATGTACAAAATTTTTGTCCTTCACTTCGAGTGAAATGCCTTTTAAAACACAACGACCGCCTGCAAGCGGTCTCTCAAAAGAGATTTTCCACTTGGACTAGTTGAGTAAAAATTTAGTTTTATTTATCATGTGGGATGATCCCGATAAAACGGGAAAACTTAGTTTTACCCAGAGGTCCAAATGGCTATTGCCCTGAAAATTCTGCGGACTTGGTTCTCGAATAAAATCGAGTGTTTATTACGTACACACGATTATAACTAAAACCAAAATATCTGTCAAGTCCTTTACTGGGACTAAAAAGGGTAAATTCTGGGGATAACTATGGATACATTATTTACTCGATTAATACTACCAAACACCGGCCCCCAGCCCCCTCAAACCGAGCCTCTTTCCAAGCCTTTACCAGTCGCATATTCGCGTCCGGATTATCTAAATTCTCGTTGAGAAATTCGATTGTTTTTTGCTTTAAAACTCCGGCGCCGCCACGACCAAAAATAACCTGGGCATTGTGCATGCCCAGGTTATGTAGTCTAGTCAAAAAATTGAAGATTGCTGTTTCTACCTCTTCCGGTTTTGTGCCATGGAGATCAAGCTTCGGTATTTGATCATCGTACTCCAGAGCCACAAATACAGAATCCGGAATATCTACCATACTCTATTTATTTTTTGTCTTGACTGAGATTAGTTGGATATCCAGGATTTTCTTCCGGTCTCAATTTGTTCGGATACTGGACATCAGTTCTGACATCATGAGAAACCTTTTTGAAGAATTTGAAGACTTCGTAAGGATTGGTAACATTATTCATTACCTTTGAGTTTTGCATAGTATTTCTCGCTGCTTCCATAGAAGAGTCTGCGGTACCGAGCAAAATACTGCCGGTAGTGTTGCCAAATAATTTATCAAAAACTCCCACATCTACTTCAGCGCTGGTAACCTGGTCGAGATCAATATTTTCAAAATCACGGCCAATGAGACCTTTTTGGATAATTACTCGCTTATCAGTAATCGCGTAATAGGTGTGCTTGAAAACTAAGGCCGCGTAAATGGTTGGACCAAACAATAACAACAAACCAATCCAAAAGTGCGGTGTTACAAAGATTAAATAACGAAACTCTCCCGCATCAGACCAAGAATTCACAAAAAATACCAACAAAATTATGACCCAAAAAATTCCTGCGATGGTTAGGAATAATGACCGTCCAAAAAAGAATGGCCAAAATTTAGGTCCGCCTTCCCACAATACTTTTTCGTTTTGATTTAACACTTTGTCTAGCTCGCGCATACAAATTAATTAATTAACTTATTATTTGCTATAATTATACACTACTAGTACCACTAAGTAAATGGCTCGTCTACTTGGCAATCTCGACTAACTCGCTCTGGAAATAAGCAGGCAATGCCCCTGACGGACCGGCAGCACTAGTCACGAACATCTTGCCAAAATTCCTCGCTTTAGCAGTTGCTACCACCTGTTTCATCTCAACTTCAGTCGGCACATTATAGACTATGGCATAGAAGCGTTCTGGAGCATATTTTTTTACCCAAGCAGGAATCTGTTTGCCTGACCAGGCGCCATATCCGCTTTCAAAAATAATATTAACATCTGATACGGCCATATAGCCTTCGTCGGTATTAGTGCCTGGGTTAATTACTACTTGTAATTTTTGATCTAAATTTTTTACATATTCATACCGAGCTGTATAGTACGGCAATTTATCTGCGCCTGCGGCCACCTCATCAAAAAATATACCGGATATGTGCGGGTAGAATTTGAGCCACAAAGCAATATCAGCATCAACTGCTGCCGAATCCCTTTTGCCGTAATTGGTATAGACATAGCCATACACTTTTTCTCCCGCTGCCACTGTCTTTTGAATCATGGCTGTCCAATTTGCTTTCACGACGGTACTAGGACCGTTATTAACATTCGCAATAATAAAATCCACCTGATCGTTCGCGTCTATAGCGGTTTGCCAATTTTTTTCATCGGGAGATGGATAAATATACAAGGGTAGCGCCGCTTTAGTTTTACTACTAATTATTACAGGAGCTGGAGCTGTCGTTGGTTCGGGCTGAACAACGGGAGAGACGGCTGGCGAAGGTGCCGCTGATGGTGGCAAAGGAGCAGGTATGGTCGGTTCTGGTTTGCTTACTGCAGCTGGGACGACAGGAGGAGTCGGCGGTACTATTTGAGAAACGGTAATGGCTGGTTGACTGACGGGTAGAGCAGGCTGGGGTGTCGTAATTATAGGATTATTAACGACGTGTTGTACTGCTGGCGCCATCGTATTATCGCTAATTGTGACGGCTTTTGAACGTATGGGGTTAAAAATTTTAGCAAGCACAGCTCCAGTCACTGGGCCGACTTTACCAACCGCTGGCAAGTGGTTCGCTTTTTGAAAAGCCATAACCGCTTTTCTTGTAGCCAAACCAAAGTAGCCAGTAAGCTTTAGTTTTTTAGACAAATAACCTTGCTGTTGCAGTCGCTTCTGTAATTGCAGGACATCACCACCGTGGCTACCGACACCGAGCGACCGAGCTGTAGCTTGCAACGGTACAGACACGAAAGATACTAAGATAAATAAAAGAACAAAAGAGAGACTTTTAAAAAGTTTTGGCATAAATAATTTTAGAGGTAAAAAAACTAAATGGAATGCACAACGAGGCACTTCATTTCCAATGAGTAAATTATGGTTTGGTGCCAAAAGAAAGATTGTAATTAATCAAATTTCCAAAAGAAAACTTGATCTAACTACCGTTGGGCAATCATGTCGCCGAATTATCAAGCGATATTGCCCGTAACGTTCTTTTCCTCTAGCTGCCACCCCGCTGGACGGGGCCGCTCTTCAAGTGCCGCGGGAGAGACTCGAACTCTCATGCCCGTAGGAACATGCTCCTAAGGCATGCGTGTCTACCAACTTCACCACCGCGGCAGTTTGAGTATTATTGATACCATGAAG
>CAYNEQ010000084.1:0-3863 GCA_964396295.1 uncultured Gammaproteobacteria bacterium | reverse complement strand
AAAACATGCAACGGATTTTGCGTTATGGAAATTTTCTCCTACAAACCAAAAACGCCAAATGGAATGGAAAAGTCCGTGGGGCGTCGGTTTTCCCGGTTGGCATATAGAATGTTCGGCCATGGCGGCAAAATATCTTGGCCAGCCATTTGATATCCATTGTGGCGGTATCGACCATATTCCCGTGCACCACACCAATGAAATTGCCCAGAGCGAAGCTGCCGAAGGCAAGCCGCTGGCAAACTACTGGATGCATGGAGAGTTTTTATTGCTTGATAATGCAAAAATGTCTAAATCAGCGGGAGAGTTCTTGACCTTGCAGATTGCCAAAGACAAAGGGTTCACCCCCCTCGCCTACCGATACTTATTATTACAAACTCATTACCGCAAACAGCTTAGTTTTTCTTGGGAAGCGCTGCAAGCCGCGCAAAACGGATTGGATCATCTCTACAGTCTTGTCCGCAATATGGGGAAAGCCAGCAGAACTGGCTGTAAAGAATATGAGGAAAAATTTGTAGCAGCGATTAATAACGACCTGGATATGCCTGGCGCTATGGCAATTATCTGGGAATTAATTAAAAGCCCAATCTATCCAAGCGCATGCAAGAAAAACAGTTTATTAAAATTTGATACCGTCTTGGGACTGGGATTAGCTAAACTCAAAAAAGAAAAAACTGCACTCTCAAAGGAACTGCAAACATTAATAAAGAAACGAGACACGGCCCGGGCGGAAAAAAATTGGAAGCAGAGCGACGAATTGCGAAAGGAAATTGAAGCGCTCGGCTATACGGTCAAAGATACTCAGGAAGGCACCGTGGTCACAAAAAATTAAAATTTCTTGTTGTAGACAATATTGATAGCCGCGGGCAGGACACTGAGCTGCAAATTTTTGGCATGAAAAACTTCCCCATCAACCTGGATAAACTTTCCTTTTCGCTGATTGACTGATATTTCTTTGCCTGAAAATATTTGTACGCGCGGTGTCCGTTCGATCCCCTGCCACATCGAATACATTACAGCTCGTAGCATGTCCCAAAAAGAACGTGGATTAAAGACCACCACATCTAGCACACCATCACTAGGAGAAATCTTTTTATCAAGTGGTAATCCGAGCACTGATAAGCCATTTAACACCAAGGCAATCTTTCCAATCGTCTCATACCGCTGCCCATCAATGACAATCGTATAGCGATGATTGAAATAGATAAAAAACGTTCTGACAAACGAAATAATATACGCGCCAAAGCCGTACGTTTTTTTTAAAGGACGAGTAGCATTATTCATAAGCGAGGTATCATACCCTTGTCCCGCGCAAATCAGGGCATAATGTTCACGGTTTACGCTGATGGCATCAAGCGGCTGGGATTCTACGGTCAAAGCAAAATCTAGACAATTTACCAAAGGAAATAACGGTACGCCGAGCGTAAATGCCAAGACATTGGCCGATCCGGCCGGAATAATCGCGAGCGGTATGGTAATCTTTTCTTTAATAAAAAATTGCGCCACTTCTCGCACGGTACCATCCCCGCCCACGACCAGCACTCGCTCGTATTTATTATTTTTTATAAAAGAGAAATCTTGCTGCGGCACGGCTTGCGTCTCAAACCATTCATACTTAATCTGTTTATCTGCTAAATACTTTTTGATTTTACCGGCGCGATCAAACCAGCGCGAACCGGAAACTGGATTATAAATAACCAAAATTTTCATATCTTGTACTCCCCGTTTTTAAACGCCCGATGAATCCGAAAGAATTCTTTGGTAATTTTTATGGCATCCGGCAAAGAATTTACTTTTGATCTCGCATCATGCACCCACGCGACCGGCAATTCTTCAATCGTAAAATCCAATAATTGTGCCAAACCTAATATCTCCAGATCAAAGGCCCAGCCATTGACTTTGGCTCGCGAAAAACATTCCTCGGCAGCCTCGGCGGTAAATAATTTAAACCCGCACTGCGTATCATAAATATTGTTAATCAATTTTTTACGGATAATATAATTGGTAAATCGTGACCAACCTCGCCGAAACCATGGCGCCTTAAGGGCACCTTGTCCACCTTTGGCGCGACGCGAGCCTATCACTACATCGGTGTCATCTTCGATTGCCAAAAGTAATGGCGGCAATTCTTTGATCGAAGTAGAATTGTCTGCGTCCATAAATAGACGAAACTTACCGACTGCCGCCAACATTCCGAGGCGCACTGCATGGCCTTTCCCTTGATTAGGTGAACCGTCCAAGAGCCGAAGATTTGGTATTTCTCTGGTTAATTTGGCTACTAACTTGGCCGTACTATCAGTAGAACCATCGTCTACCACAATTATTTCATGCCTAAAATTCTGAGCCCCAAGCCACTCGCTCGTCACACGCAACGTTGGCTCAATCCGCTCAGCTTCGTTATAAGCTGGAATAATAACTGATAAAAATATATCGTTTGGCATAATTTTGATTATAACACATCCCCTTAATATGCAAAATTTTAGAAATATTTTATCTCTCATCTTCTATACTACTTACAATCCAAATGGCCATAACCAAAACTGACTATCGTCTAGTCAGTGGGTCTAACGGATTACACAAAGCTCTGGAGGAAATTATGGAACGCACCATGCGTGTCCTCGTCATTGTTCTTTCCATTACTACTTCTGGCTGCGATACGCCATCAATGCCAAGGGCGGAAATTACACATGTTCGGCTGCAGGAAAATCAGAACCGCTACCAACTCTTGTTTGAGCTGAACACCGTTGCCTTCTGGGAAGTGGAAGCCAGCGACCAGACAGATGATTTCGCGGCCTTCTTTACCATCGCCCAAAGCCAGCCCAGGAGTAAAGACGTGGGTCTAATTAACACTGGACCCCTTGAGCTCAATAGGGGTGAGGACTACATCATTCGCATTCTTGCCTACACCCTGGAAGATCTGCAAGCCGGACGAGCGGCTATGGCGTATAGCTACATTGATAAACAGTAGCCGCAAAGCCACTTTGCCACAGAAGAATTGAGTCTATGCCAGAGCCGTCTAGCCGTACGATACACGGCTTCAATCCATCCATTTTTTAGCTTTAAAGACAGCCAGCATACAGATGGCTCCAACTAAGGAAATAAGAGAAATAATCCAAAAACCAAACGGATGATCAATAAATGGCGTTCCGCCGGCATGAACGGTAAAAATTGTGGTGATTAGTGTCAAAGGAAAAGTAATCACTGAAATTATCGTTAAGGTTTTCATAATTTCGTTCATCCGCAAACCAACCACTGATTCGTGGGTCTCTTCCAAATTGTCTGCGCTTTCCTTTTGACTTTCCAGAGAATGCCAGATGTCGTTTGTATGATTGCGTATATTGTTAATATACTGCTGATATGAGGCTATATCCAAATCTCGTCCGCCGTTTGCCACTAGCCTATCTAAGACGGTTTTGTGGCTTTGCATCGCCCGGCGAAAATTTACAACATTCATTTTGATGCGCAAAATCTCTTCGGCCATTTTTCTATCGGGAATTTTTACAAACAAGACCTTATCCACCGCATTAATATCTTCATTTATATGCAGGAGGCTCGGGAAAATCGCTTCCAATAATCTGTTCAGCAACTCCAGAAAGATATGTGTGGCCGTGCCATTAAAATATCTGCTTCTTAGCGCTTCCTGTTTCTGACACGCAGAAAAAAACTCTGCTATTGTCGGTAAACTGTTATCATGCACCGTGATTATTGTACTGCCATTTAAGAAAAAATCGACTTCCGCAAAACTTAAACGTCTGGTTTTTCGATCAAATACGGGAAAATGCAGGACAACAAAATAATAATTGTCCCGTTTGACAAACTTCGGTCGCTGAAAAGCCGGCAAGCTTTCTAAAACTTCTTGATCAGAA
>CAYNEQ010000083.1:0-3937 GCA_964396295.1 uncultured Gammaproteobacteria bacterium | reverse complement strand
TGATGTCATTGATAAGGGGATTATTTTATCAGGCGGCTCGGCTATGTTGCGAAATTTGGATGAGCTTATTGCTCAGGCGACTGGTGTTGCCACCTACGTTGCCGAAGAGCCGTTACTATGTGTAGCTAAAGGCACAGGCATCGCCCTAGACAATTTGGAAAATTATAAACGCAGTATTCTCGCGACGAAATAAGTTCTAAATATAAATACTAAAATAGTATAACTGTGATATAATATTTAGGATTTAGAAATTACAATCTTGGATTTATGGAAATTATAGGTCACAGTAAAATCATCTCCTTTTTTGAAACTGCTATTGCCAAAAATAAGCTCGCGCAATCATATTGTTTTGCGGGCAGAGATCAGGTTGGAAAAAAAACGATAGCCCACCATTTAGCTGCCAAGATTTTAAATATTCAAGAGAATAAATTAGATACGTATCCAGATTTTTATTATCTGTCCCGGCAAATAGATGAAAAGACTGGTAAATTAAAAAAAGAAATTTCTATCGCTCAGGCTCGACAAATAAAAGATCGTTTGGGAAGCAAAGCTTGGTTTGGCGGGTACCAAGTGATCATTATTGATGAAGCCGAGCTGCTCAATGAAGAATCTGGTAATGCACTGCTAAAATTATTAGAAGAAGCAGGGGATAAGCGCATCTTTTTTCTATTAACTGCAGACGATAGTCGATTACTGTCTACGATCCGTTCTCGTTGCCAAATGATATTTTTTTCTTTGGTTTCGAAAAAAGAAATAGTAGATGGCTTGGTGCGGTTGGGCTATGATAGGATGCTGGCTGAGGAAGCCGCGCGTTTATCTTGGGGCAAGCCTGGTAGAGCTATAGAAATTTGTCAGAATGAAGAATTAAAAAATAACTTTAATCAGGAAATAGATCGCTGGCGCACAATTGTCAGCAGTCCATTTTATAAAAAAATGAAAGCCATGGAGGATTTGCTGGGAGAGGCCAGCAAGACGGAGACCGTGCGTACGAGCGAGCAGTTGCAAACCACGTTAGAAACCTGGTCAGTAATCTGGCGAAATAATTTGCTTGATGCTACTTACAAAAAAGAAAATAATTTAGTAAACAAAAGCGGTCTGTCGCTAATCCAAATGGCCAGTTTGATTGATAATTTTAAAAAATCACAATTGTTACTCTCTCAAAATGTCAATCCAAAATTAATCATCGAGCAACTATTTTTATCTTTAGCCTAATCTATGTTTAAAAGACTTTCTTGGTTATCGGCTATATTCTTTACTCTTGTTTTAACTGGCGCCGGCTGTATTAGTTTTACTGGAGGTAGTGCTTCTGGTCCGAAAGGAATTTTCCTCTCTTCAGACGGTGGCGATAGTTGGACACAAAAAAATACACTTGTGACTGCCCAAGGTCCAAAGAGTTTGTCTGGAGCCAATGTCTACAGAATTTTTACTGATCCGAGCGATACCAACGCCCTGTATATGGCAACGCGTGGCCAAGGATTATTCTATAGCTATGATAGCGGGGAGACATGGAATAGTTTCTTGCCGCTTGCTAACAAGTTTATCTACGCCTTAAGTGTTGACCCGAAAAATAAATGTACGATTTATGTGAGTGATGGGCCAAATATTTATAAAACTACAGATTGCGGTCGGTTTTGGAAATCAGTCTTTACCGAAACCAGACCATCGCAGCGGCTAGTAGCACTCGCTAATGATTACAACAATGCAAATATTGTCTACGCCGCTGAAATCGGTGGTGATATCTTAAGAAGTAAAGACGGGGGAAACAGTTGGCGAGTGGTAGAAAGTTTTAATGTTGAACTCCGTCATTTGGCAGTTGACCCGTTTAATTCCAAACGTGTCTACGTGGCTTCTTATGGCCAGGGATTGTATCGTTCAGATTATAGTGGGGATACATGGAAAAGTTTAAGCCAAGGCTTTAGCAATTTTAATGGCAGTTTGAATTTCTATCGCTTAGTATTTCACCCGACGCAGCCAAATAGTTTGTACTGGATTTCCAAATACGGCATTTTCCATTCAGCTGATGCCGGTGGTACCTGGGCAGAAATCAAATTATTAACTCCACCCGGAAGTGTAAATATCTACTCATTTGCGGTGAACCCCAAAAATTTAGCAGAAATGTATTATACCGGTACGGTCTTAGGAGATAGTAGCCAGAACATTCGTTCGACCCTCTATAAAACCACGGATGGGGGCATCAATTGGGTGACTAAGAAATTGCCAAGCAACGCAATTCCGGTAGACTTGCTAATCGATAAAGATAATGGTAAAAAGATATTCCTAGGGTTTACGACGTTATAGGAGGAGGCTAATAACAAATATTAATAACTATTACTTAATACCAGCTAGCTATGAATATCAATGATTTCAAATCAGACTTCGACGGCGCGATTACTTTTTTTAAGGAAGATATTTCCGGTCTTCGTACCGGTCGTGCTAGCGCCGCGATCGTGGAAGATATTTCCGTTGAAGCTTATGGCACCTATCAGCCGCTTAAATCATTGGCATCTATAAATATCCCTGATGCTAAGACGGTCAGTATTGAGGCTTGGGATAAAAGTATTTTATCAAATATAGAAAAAGCCATACGAGATTCTGGTTTGGGTATAAACCCGGTAAATACAGGTAGTCAAATTAAGATATTTTTGCCAGAGCTTAGTAGTGAACGACGCGGAGAATTGGTTAAAGTGCTGCACCAAAAAGAAGAAGCCGCTCGCATTGCCGTGCGCAAAGTTCGGGAAGATGTGAAAGAAATGATTGTGAGCGCTGAGGATGGCGGGGAGATCACCGAAGATGATAAGTATAAGCTAGAAGAAGAATTGGATAAAATGGTGAAGGAATATAATGAGAAGATTAAAGAGATTGCGGAGAAGAAGGAGGGCGAGATAAATACTATATAATTGACTTTCAAACCCCAAATCAGGTATAATTAAGGCCACAAAAGGCCTTAATTTTGTTATCAAACTAGATAGGTATATGTCCAATACTAGCGAAAAAATGGATAAAATAATTTCCCTGGCCAAACGGCGCGGTTTTGTATTTCCCGGCAGTGAGATTTATGGTGGGTTGGCTAATAGCTGGGATTATGGTCCGCTTGGACATCTGCTCAAACAAAACATTAAAAAAGCTTGGTGGAAATTTTTTGTCCAGGAAAGAGGGGATATGGTGCCGCTTGATACTGCTATCATCATGAATCCTAGAGTCTGGGAGGCTTCCGGCCATTTGCAAAATTTTAGCGATCAGCTCACTGAGTGCAGAAGTTGCCATCATCGTTTCCGGGCAGACCACTTGCTGGAAGCTCGACAGGCTGAACCTGGTTACAATCGGGAAGATCCAGTAGAAAGTATTACTGATGTCCCGTGTCCGGACTGTGGGGGAAAGCTTATGGAACCAAAGCAGTTTAATTTGATGTTTAAGACGTATTTAGGTGTTAATGAGGACACTTCTACCGTGGCATACTTGCGTCCAGAAACGGCAGCCGGTATGTTTGTGAATTTTAAAAATGTATTAAATGTTACACGTCGTCGCTTACCGTTTGGTATCGCTCAAATCGGTAAGAATTTTAGAAATGAAATCACGCCGGGTAATTTTATTTTCCGCACCCGCGAATTTGAAATCGGTGAATTTGAATATTTTATAAATCCCAAAGATTGGGAAGCGGTATTTGAAATGTGGCTTGGGGAGATCAAGCGCTGGTGGCAAGAGGTTATGCAGATTGATATGGATAACTTAGTCTGGCACGAAATTCCTGATGGCGAGCGTGCCCATTATTCCAAGCGCACGGTTGATATTGAATATAAATATCCGTTTGGTGTGAAAGAATTGCACGGTATTGCGTACCGCACAGATTTTGATTTGTCTCGTCATGAAACAGTGAGTAACCAAGATTTACATTACACTGATCCCGAAACCAATGAGAAATTTATTCCGCACGTGATTG
>CAYNEQ010000082.1:0-3972 GCA_964396295.1 uncultured Gammaproteobacteria bacterium | reverse complement strand
GGAATCGAACCTAGATCTAGAGCTTAGAAGGCTCTCGTTCTATCCATTGAACTACAAGGTCTTGTCTTTTTTAGAAAGGCGAGGTCGCAAAAAGCAAAATTATTCTATCTTATTTTTACAGATTAATCAAGTTATGCTACCATATAAGGCATGTTGACCAGATTTTCTCATCATATAAAACAAATAGTTGAAATTGGCATTACCCTCACTATCGCTTTGAGTTTGGCAGGTCCAATTTTAGCCCAATCATATTTTGGCTTGCAGCAGTCAGCCGATAAAGCCCAGTATAGTGACAGAGATATTTATTCCACTATTACAACCGTTATTAGTGTCGGGCTATCCTTAATCGGGATTGTTTTTTTAGCCATAATGTTTTATGCAGGCCTGCGGTGGATGACGGCTCGGGGAAATGACGAACTAGCCGGTAATGCTAAAAATGCTATGGTAAATGCTATTTTAGGCCTTATTCTCGTGATTCTGGCGTATGGTCTTACTACCTTTGTGTTTAGTAAATTGGTCCATTAGGGCAGAGGCACGGTTGACTTTTTTCTTCGTATATAGTAAGCTGATAAGGCTAATAAAAAACCCTGTTTTTTCGGGGGCGGACGGCTTTGGTGCATACTCCTGGCCAGCTCGTTAACTCATATTCATCTGTATGTTAGAAAAAAAGAAAAAGTTAAATATCATCAAGAAATTCCAGTTGCATAAAGGCGATACTGGTTCCAACGAAGTCCAAATTGCTATTTTGGCCGCTGAAATTGATGATTTAGCCGAACATTTAAAAATTCATCCTAAGGATCATTCTTCTCGTCGCGGGTTGCTGCGCAAAGTAAGTAGCCGCCGGAATCTCATGCGTTATCTCAAAAAAGAAAACCCAAAAAGTTACGAAGAACTGGTAAAAAAGTTAAAGATTAAACCAGCCCGCGTAATAACTAAGGCTGATGGCAGTACTATGGAAGTAGAGGAAGATTTGGGAGACGAAATCGATGTAATGTCTCAAGCTCATGAATCAGCAAATTAAAAAAAGAAACACACTTAAACACCCCGACCAACGAGTAGGGGTGTTTATTGATGTACAGAACATGTACTATAGCGCCAAGAACTTGTTTGGTGCCAAAGTTAATTTTGGTAATATTGTTAAAGAAGCCTTGGCTGGCCGTAAACTCATCCGGGCGATTGCCTATGTGGTTAGTACGGAAAGCAAAGAAGAGCAGCCTTTTTTTGATGCCCTCTATAACCTTGGGATAGAAACAAAAGACAAACCGTTACAGATATTTTTAGGCGGAGAAAAAAAAGCTGATTGGGATGTGGGGTTAGCGGTAGACGCGATTCGATTTTCTCCCAGTTTAGATGCGGTGGTGCTCGTCAGCGGAGATGGAGATTATGTGCCTTTGGTTGAATATTTGCGTGGACATGGCAAGCAGGTAGAAGTAGTGTCCTTTGGGGATACCACTTCGGCCAAGTTGATAGACGCCGCAGATGATTTTATTGATTTGGGAGCTGAGAAAGGTAAGTTTTTAATTGCGGATAAGCGGTATAATAATAAACGTCCGGCCTATCCAACAATACCAAAGAAAACAGTTTAAAAATAATACAGCGTCGCGTTTCAAAGGACGCTACACGGCGTGATTTCGTTAAATCAAATTTATTAATGAAGTTGGTTTGAGGACACATAGACCATTTTGGTCTGTAGCTCTCAAATCATCTTCACGTCTCGCTTGACGAGGCAGAAAGCCCTGAGAAATTCTCGGGAAAATAATAGTATGTCAGTACAAAAATGGTCTATGGAATGGGGTGGCCGCACCTTATCTGTAGAAGTTGGGAAATTAGCCCTACAGGCTAATGCCTCGTGTGTGGTCAGTTATGGCGATACCGTGATCTTAGCTACGGCTACCATGAGTAAAAATACTCGAGACGGAATTGATTTTTTTCCGCTCATGGTAAATTTTGAAGAAAAATTGTACGCCGCTGGCAAGATCAAAGGCAGCCGTTTTATCAAACGCGAAGGCCGTCCGAGTGATGAAGCTATTTTATCCGGCCGCTTGGTAGACCGAGCCATCAGACCTTTGTTTAACCAAGCTATGCGCAATGATGTGCAGGTGATTTTAACCGCACTCTCATTTGATGGCGAGGTTGATTCTCAGATTCCCGCCATGATCGCCGCTTCCATGGTGCTTTCTATTTCTTCTATTCCCTGGAATGGTCCAATTGGCGGTGTCCGAATTGGGCAAGTAAATGGTAATTGGAAAATTAATCCGACCATTGCTGAACAGAAGACAAATACGCTCAACTTGGTAGTGGCTGGTACGCCAGAAAAAGTCATTATGGTGGAAGCTGGTTGTAAGGATATGTCCGACAATCAAGTCATTGAAGCCATGCAGTTTGGAGCTGCTCAAATGGCGCCGGTTATAGAATTTATCAAAAAAATTCAGGCTGAAGTTGGCCAGACAAAGTTTGATATGGCCGCTGATGCCAGTGAGCAAGCCGTGAAACTTGCCGAAGCGGAAAAATTAGCCGATGAACTGGTCGCGAGCCATGTTGCAGATTGGATTTTTGATGCGCCAAAAATGAACAGACGAGAACGGGTAGCCCTAATTGATAAGTTTAGCGACGCTATCAAACAAATGCTTGTGGAACGAGAGACAGACGAGACGGTGATGAAAATTGTCTTGGGCCGCGTGAAGATTTATGTAGAAAAATATATTACCGAACAAATTATTCATAAAGATCAGCGACTTGATGGCCGAGGCATCACTGATATCCGACCACTCACTGCCGAAGTCGGCTTGCTGCCACGTACCCATGGTACTGGCATGTTTATGCGCGGCGATACGCAAGTGCTCTCGGTGGTGACCTTGGGCGCACCTGGTGATGTACAGACCCTTGATACGATGGAAGAGGAAGGCACCAAGCGTTACATGCATCATTATAGTGATACGCCGGCCACCTACGGCGAAACTGGACCGCTGCGTGGGCCGGGCAATCGCGCCATTGGCCACGGGGCTTTGGCCGAACGCGCTTTAGAGCCGCTTTTACCTCCAGAAACAGATTTTCCGTACGCAATTCGAGTAGTCTCTGAAGTCCTGGGTTCAAATGGATCAAGTTCGATGGCTTCGGTTTGTGGTTCAACTTTGGCGCTTATGGATGCGGGTGTACCGCTGGTTAAGCCAGCGGCTGGTATTGCTATGGGTCTTGCCAGTGATGATAAAGGCAACTGGAAAGTAATTACTGACTTGCAAGATGTTGAAGATGGTCCTGGTGGTATGGATTTTAAAATTGCCGGTACCCGAGATGGTATCACGGCCATTCAAATGGATACCAAGACCGAAGGTTTGAGTTGGGATATCGTGAAGCAAACATTTACCCAATCAAGAGAAGCAAGATTAAAGATTTTGGATACTATGGAGAAGGTGATTGCCCAGCCTCGAACTGAGCTGTCTCAATATGCGCCGCGTATTGTCACTATTAAGATTAATCCGGAAAAGATTCGCGATGTGATTGGTCCAGGTGGTAAAATGATTAATAAAATTATCGCTGAGACCGGTGTCTCAATTGATATTGAAGATGATGGACGAGTTTTTGTCACTTCTTCTGATGCGGCTGGTATGGAAAAAGCGGTGAAGTGGGTGAAAGAATTGACTCACGAAGTAACCGCTGGAGAAATTTACGAAGGTACGGTAGTGCGTCTTGAAGATTTTGGCGCTTTTGTAAATATTTTGCCCGGTCAGGACGGTTTAGTGCATGTGAGTGAAATTGCCTGGACTCGTACTAATAGTCCAAGCGATGTGTTGCGTATCGGAGATACGGTAAAAGTAGTGGTGAAAGAAATTGATAGCATGGGTAGAACAAATTTAAGCATCAAACAATTATTGCCGAAACCAGAAGGATATGTAGAACAGCCTCGATTTGAACGACCGCCCCGCAGTAATGGCGGATTCAATGGCGGACGAGGTGGGCATGGCGGAAATAGAC
>CAYNEQ010000081.1:0-3993 GCA_964396295.1 uncultured Gammaproteobacteria bacterium | reverse complement strand
GATGCAAAGCGGTCCTTCGGATAGGGTGACACGAGTGGTGACTGCTTCAAGCGTACCATTTCCAGTCTCGTCAATCACGATGTTTGGCAGATCACCGGCATGAAACGGGTGATTGACGTCTGGGTCAGAATTGCCGGCTGGGCCTGGGTCAAAATGGCCGCCCGCGCATTTGAATTCGCCTTCGCACGTGCCTTTTTCATGAATATGCACGGCGTGTAAACCTGGTTTAAGAAATGTCGGATCGCCACTTAAGGTCACGAGAATTTTTAGCAGTGTCTGAGTGCCGAATTGATACTCAATAAAAGTGGCTTGACCTTTGATATTATTTTTACCGGTAATATCAGCGCCGGCCCGCATGATTTCTTTGCCTTCGGTTGAAAATAATTGCATATAATAGTATGAGAATTAGTTTTGTTAGTCATGGATATCGTTATCTAACTCTTGTCGGTAATATTGTTCATACATTTCCCATAATGATAAAAAGAGTGCGGCAATGATTGGACCAAGAATAAATCCGGAGATGTTAAAGATTGCTAACCCGCCAAAAGTAGATAAGAAAATAAGTAACGGATGCATCTGTGTGTCTTTTCCTACCAAGATTGGTCGTAAGAAGTTATCTATCAGCGAAATCACAAATCCGCCGATTATGAGGATCAGTACTCCTTGCCAAATATTTCCTAAGGCAAACATGATAAATGCTGCTGGTAGCCAGATAAAATAGGACCCAAACCCTGGTATAATAGAAAGTAACATTCCGATAATACCCCAGATAAGTGGTCCTTCAATTCCAACGGTATAAAAAAGCATTCCTAATAATAGACCCTGTATCCCACCAATAATTAAAGTGCCTTTGAGTACTGCGCGAGCTGTAGATGTGAATTTTGTATACATGGCCTCCTCGTGCTTCTCTCCTAATGGAGACAGATGTGCGAGTCGCCGTAATATCTTCTCCCCGTCCCGAAGGAAAAAAAATAGGGTATAGAACATGATAATGGACATAACTACAAAGGTAACAGAATTGACGGTAAAGTTTTTCAAACCTGCAAAAACAAGAGTGGCGACCGTTCTCGCAACATCGGTAATATTGGTAATTTTGGAGATAATAGCTTCTTTATCAATTTTTAGCACATCGAGAATAGGATTGTTTTGGATCCAGTTAATTATATTTTTACTTGCGTTTATAAGACTGTCCTGATTATTAATCAGAGACGTGTATACATCCAACGACTCTTTCAAAATTAAACTGCTCAAGATAACTACGGGAATGATAATAATAAAGAAGATTATTACGACACTCAAAAGGGCGGCAAGGTTAGGACGATTTATTCTCGATCTGATTCGTTTGTATAGTGGATAAAAAATACCAGCAATGATAGCAGCCCAAAGAATTGGGTAGGTAAAAGGTCGGAGCAAATAGAGAAAGGCTGCCGTAGCCAAGAGCAAGGCGCCAAAGAAGGTAATTGTTTTAAATCGAGAAAAATCCATAGAGCTACGGTTAAGTAAGTTATTTAATCCAATTTTAGCAAATATATTCAATCTGTACAATCAAGATCGTCGCGTAATCTCCGCAAGAGTCGAACGAGAAACTACGTGCAGCGCCATCACTAAAACGCTGTAGATGATAACTCCGATGATGATAGAAAGAATCAGGTTAAGAGATGCGATGTGACTGACAGGTTGGATTGCGGAAATTGCGCCGGCCATAATAAGACTGGCAAGGACAATTTTTCCTAAATTTTTGAACTTCGGGGCAAATCGACCGTAATGATTGGCTAGCATCATCAGACCAATACCTGCATATAACTCTGAAAAAATAGCGGCAACTGCTGCTCCATACATACCATAGCGGGGGATAAGGACAAAATATGCGATGGTGGTCAGTATGGCGTCTGACAGATAGATCCAAATAGCTTGGCGTTGGCGTTCTATAGCTAATGTAATATAACCAAAGATGTTGCCAAAGGCAATGCCAAAAATGGCAATAGACAAGAGCTGTAAAATTTGGCCCGGATTATCTACACGGCTGAAATCTTCTCCGCCGATGAGGATGATAATGGGATTGGCAAGCGTGATAATGCCGGCCATCATCGGAATAAGACACAGAGCCACCAGATCCAGGCTCATTTGGTATTTTTTCTTAAATTCTTCAGTTAAATTTCTGGACCAGGCAAAAGCGACGAGCGGCATCATAATGCCCATAATCATCCAAGCGCTTTGGGTTACGACATCAAGAATCCGATAAGCCGCGCCATATAAGGCGACATCTTTTTGGGCTGCGTAGAGCGGTAAAATCACCCGATCGCCCTGTAAATAAAAGGCATTGCAGATGACGGTCGTGGCCGTGGGCCATATATTAGTAAAAATTGCTGTAGAGATGGTTTTATCGACAGAAAATCGGACACCTTCACTGTTAAGCCATAAGTATACCGTATAACAGACCGAAGCAAGAGAAATAACAGCCATGGCCGGCAAAAATCCGTACTGACCAGCATTTACCAGGGATAACCCAGTCACGAGAATGCATCTGCCCAGCACTTCGCCTGTCATTTGCACGATCATTTGTAGCTTGGATTGGTAATAGCCAATAAATATTTGGTTCACCGAAATGGCAAAAAAAGACAAACTCATGATGAGCACGGCAGTTTTTATGGCAGACGGATAGGGGAAAAAGAGAATAATAATCGGGGCTAGCCCTTGAAAGACGAGGGCAGTCAAAAATCGCCAGGTGAAGAGATTGTTGAGTAGTTTTGTCTTATCAAAAGCTGGCTCGGAGAGCATTTTAGCAGTAATAGCGGTAAACCAAAAGTCGCTGGCAATGCCAATAAATTGCAGGAATCCGGTGGCAGTCACATACCAACCAAATTGTTCGATGCCAAGGGTGCGAGTCATGATGCCAACGGCGACTAAACCGAGGCCAGTGCTAACACTTTTTCCAATTAATTGCACGACCGTGTTTTTAGCTATTGATTTAATGGTCGACATAGTCAAATTTTAAGCATTCTCATTATATCATGTTGTCAAAAAAGCAACAGTTATTATTTTTTTATAACTATTTTTTACCTTTTAAAAAATTTTACGAAAAAAATTATCCACAGAAGTAAAATTATCTGTTAAGCAAGCTAAATTTATGATATAATTGCTACATAAATTATTTCGGTATGCCCGATGGGAGGCACAAGGTGAAGTCCGCAAGCAAAAGTCTACGGAAAATATTTTTTTTCGTATTCTTTTTTGTATTTTGTTTGTTTTTCCAAACTAATTTTTCAGAAGCGGTGGCGGGTGTGCCAAAGATAATAAATTACCAAGGCAGGTTATTAGATGCGAGTGGAAATTTATTAGGAGGAGCCGCGGGCACTAACTATTGTTTTAAATTTTCGTTTTATGATTCTGCTACTGTAGGACTAGGAGCAAAGCTCTGGCCGACTGGCGCGCCATCAACCATGACTATCCCCGTAAAAACCGGTGTGTTTAATGGAAATATCGGTGATGTCGCTGCTGGTGGTGATGTGCTCGATTTTAATTTTCAAGATACTGATACGGTATATCTTAATGTTGAAGTAGCAGCTCAGGTTGCGAACTCCTGTGCCGGTGCTGTTTTTGAAACTTTAAGTCCAAGACAACGAATTACCGCTTCGGGCTATGCGATTAATGCCAGCACGTTGGGCGGTTTTACAGCTAGTCAAACTCCGGTGGCTAATCAGATCCCGGTCCTGAATTCAAGTGGAAATTTAGTATTATCAGGGTCTCTGCTTGCCTCTGGTTTGTCCTTTACGAGTGCCTCAGGTACGGCCATTACTTCAACCAATGCGTTGTTTACGAACGCTACCTCTACGAATTTGGCGGCAGTGACGCTTAATATTTCCGGAACTTCAACCTTCCAAACCTCCAGTATTTTAGGAGGTTTTTTCCAGGACGGTCTAATTGATTGTAGTGGAGAAAATCAAACGTTAAATTATAATGCAGACACGGGTAAGGTCACTTGATTGTTTGATG
>CAYNEQ010000080.1:0-4088 GCA_964396295.1 uncultured Gammaproteobacteria bacterium | reverse complement strand
GAATCATGCGTTTATTTTTTTTCTTATCAGTCGTCACCACCCCATACACCCGCGGAAAACCGGTATCAGTAATACTGATTATAATATCCTCTACCTTACCAGCCACCACATCAGCCTGGTCTTTAATTTGCCCTCCTAAAATTGTGCTAAAAAATAGCATATACCTAAAATTAATCCCCCAATTTTTGTTTTTGTAGATAGTTATCTAAAATTACCATAGCTGATTTTTCATCCCGACTCGCACCTTCCCCCATCCGATCAGCGGCCTGAGAAGAAAAGATTTCAGTAATAAAGACAATCGGAACAGAAATTTGCTTCTGCAATTCTGCCGTAAAATTTCTGATTTTAATCGTGTTGTTATTTTCGCTCCCATCTAATCCGGTCGGGAGTCCAACCACTATTATATCAATTTTTTCTGTCTGTATAATTTTAACTAATTCCGCAAGCACCTGTTCATTATCATTTTTTATAACTCCAAATGGCAATACTAAATCCAGATCACTACTGGCTCGGGCCAGGCCAATATTTTTTGTTCCATAATCGATTGCCAAAAATTTCATACTATTTTTCGCTTGGCCGTCTGGTAGCGACCACGTTTCCCGTTTTGGTGATAATAATCGTGTGTTCAAAATGAGCACTCATTGATTTATCAGCCATATTAATTGACCAGCCATCATCTGCAGTCACTACTTTCCAGCTACCGAGAGATAACATCGGCTCAATCGCAATCACCATGACTGGCCTTAGGGTGATATATTCCAAACTACGGTCATAATAATTTGGAATTCTTGGTTCTTCATGCACTTCATGCCCCACTCCATGACCAACCAAATCCCTAATAATACCGTATTTACCTTGAGATTTTACATATTCCTCTACCGCCTTGCCGATATCGGCCACCGAATTACCTGGCTGAGCTGCCTTAATCCCGGCCTCGAGCGCATCATGAGTTACTTGTATTAAGGTCTGATTTTTTGGAGACACCTTACCAATCGGAATCGTGAGAGCAGTATCGGTAAAATAACCTCTGGTTTTAATTTTTGCTTTTTTACCAACAATAGGATTTGGGTAAATCATGCCAATATCAATCGTAAACAGATCTCCGTCTTTGAGCGGAGTTTTAGTCGGAATACCATGTACAACCTGTTCATTTACCGAAGCGCAAATCGTGCCTGGAAAAGCGGTATCAGAATATCTGGTTTTATAACCCTTAAAAGCTGGTGTGCCGCCCACGGCAATAATTCTTTTTTCTGCTTCCTTATCCACTTCATACGGAGTTATACCCGGCTTACACATCTTCGCGAGATCGTCTAAAATTTCTCCAATCAACTCTCCATTCTCTTTGATAAGGACTATTTCTTCAGCATTTTTTATTAACATATTATTCTAAAATTGTGGCTATATCTTGCTCAACTCGTTCAATCGATTGACTCCCATCGACCATACGAACTAATTTTAATTGTTTATAAAAATTCATAATTGGTTCCAGAGCTGCATTCCCCTGTTTGGCAATCCGGTCTTTGATTACCTCTGGATTATCATCTTTTCTGGCCACCAATTCGCCGCCGCACTTTGGACAAGCAGCAGCATCTGCAAAGGCCGGCACAATTTCACTGCATTTTTGACAAACACGACGAGTGGAAAGACGATTAAACGCTTCTTCATCGCTTAAGGTAATCTCCAAAACAACCACCTCTTGATCAAAATTATTTTCTACAAAAAATTTCTGAAATGCTTCCGCCTGGGCCACAGTCCGAATTGCGCCATCGAGCACTACACCTCTACCTGAGCCAACCTCGTTTTTCAGTTTATCAAAAACCAACTGATAAATAAGTCCATCAGGCACTAAACTTCCAGCATTGATAAGTTCTAGGGCTTCAGCTTCTTCTGAAGTTAATCCAGGTTTGGTTGCCAAAGCTCGGAGCAGATCACCAGTAGAGAGGTGTAAATAACCATACTTCTGAGCAATTTTCTTGGCCTGCGTCCCCTTTCCACTCCCTGGCGGCCCCATCATGATAATGATTTTTTTCATACAAATTTTAAACCAAAAAAGGCTTTTCAGCCTTCTTAGTTTATCATTTTAAATGCTTATTTTCAACCCCAAATAATATTACACTGTATCGTATGCATGCATCGTAAGCTGAGCATTGATCTGCTTGGAAATTTCAATGGCTACCGATACCACAATGAGCAAACTCGTGCCACCAAGCGCCAAATTCTGCGTACCCATAAAGTACTGAGCGAGTAGCGGCAAAATAGCAATCACGCCGAGGAATAACGCACCAGTCAGGTTAATTCGATTCATGGTCTGACCAAGATATTTCTCAGTCTCGGTACCAGGACGAATACCTGGGATAAAACCACCTTGCTTTTGCAAATTCTCCGCCATCTTTTGGGGATGGAAGATAATGGCGGTATAGAAATAAGTAAAGCCAAAAACTAACAGGAAGTAAACAATGCCGTAGAATAATTGATTTTGAAAGAGTCTGATGGTGGTTACTGCGGCATTAGCTATCCAGGCAGTCTTCGCTTGGACAAAAAATTGTGCGATAAGCGATGGGAATAAGACGAGTGAGATAGCAAAGATGATTGGAATCACACCGGACATATTGACCCGGAGTGGCAAGTGACTACTGTTTCCACCATACATATTATTGCCACGCACTTGCTTAGCGTAACTAACGGGAATATTTCTTTGACCTTCGTTGATAAAGACAACACCCACCACTGTTAAGAGGGCAATGCCAGCGAATAAGATGAAGGTATAAAAATCAGCTGAGTTATAGTTGATGAAAAAATTACGAATGGCACCAGGGAAACTGGAGACAATACCGGCAAAGATAATCAGAGACAAGCCATTACCGACTTTTTTTTCTGAAATTAATTCACCAATCCACATCAAGAACATGGTACCAGCGGTAATCGTGATCATGATGACAAACAGATGGAAAGCGCTAAGGTCAGTCACAATCGGCAAAGCAGAGCGGTTCAATACTTTAATCATGGCAAATGATTGCAGGAATGCGAGCGGTACAGCCAAAAATCTAGTATACATGTTAATACGCTGTTGGCCAGATTCCCCTTCTTTTGAGAGCTCTTCCAATTTAGGCACAATCATGGTGAGTAATTGGAAAATAATAGAAGCGGTAATGTAAGGACCAACACCAAGCATGACAATAGAAAAATTCTTCATGGTACCACCAGAAAACACATCAAGCAAACCAAAAATCTGGTTTCCGGCAATAAATTGACGAAGATTATCCAAGTTAACTCCCGGAATTGGAATATGAGCTACCAATCGAAAAATTACGAGCATGCCCAAAACAAACAGAATGCTATTTCTAATTTCTTTAATTTTCCAAATTTGCTGTATTTTTTCCCACATAGCACACAGATTTAAACTGAAATAAATAGATTACGCGGATTTATTTGTAGAAGCATGTTTAAATCCGTCTTTAATCTGCGTAATCTGTGTTTTATTTGATCTCTCCACCAGCAGCTTTAATTTTTTCTGCGGCTGCCTTGGTGCACAAAATACCTTCTAAGACCAACTTTTTGTTAAGATCGCCAGTAGATAAGACTTTGGCAGATTTGGCCTGCATACGAACCAAGTCCTTTTCCTTAAGGGTAGCCAGAGTCACGATTTCACCATCAGCAAACTTATTTTGCAAATCGGATAAATAGACTTCGGCAGCCTTCTGATGAGGGCTAGTAAAGCCACGAAGTTTTGGGGTTGATTGTAATTGAAATTTAAAACCACGACGAACGGTGCCGTGTGCACCGCCGGAACGAGCAGTTTGGCCCTTACCACCGCGGCCAGCCGTAGTACCATGACCAGAAGCACTACCTCTACCAAGTAGCTTACTTACGTGCTTAGCGCCTTTAGCGGGACGAATTGTATGAACATGTAACGACATACCTGGAAAGTTAAATGATATAGGTTATTTTTGAGCAGGAGCTTCTTTAATTTCCACTTCCTTTCTTACTTGTTTTTTAAATAATTGCAAAGCGTTAAAAGTGGCTTTTACAATGGTAACTTTATTTTTTGTTTTGCCTAAAATTTTTGAAGAAACATTTGGAATGCCGGC
>CAYNEQ010000079.1:0-4109 GCA_964396295.1 uncultured Gammaproteobacteria bacterium | reverse complement strand
CCGACCACCGTAGCGTTGAGATAGGTAAATGAAATACGACCTTCAGTCCAGCTGATAATCGTTAGTCCTAAGAAAGTGAGGATAAGCGATCCGCCGACCAGTCCGTCTAATCCATCCGCGAGATTCACCGCATTGGCGGTAAACATAACAAAGAAAATAACAATCGGGATTATCCACCAGCCAATGTATGGATTTCCATCAAAAGGAATCCATACGGCATGCCATTGAATACCGAGTTTAAAATAGATCCACCAAGCCGTCACAGCTCCTGCTAAAAACTGAAACACTAGCTTTTCATGAACTTGAATACCTTTTCCTGGGTGTGAGCCAAGGACTGCTGTGGTTCGACGAAATATTTCCCAGGGCAAAATTAGAATATACCAAATTTTCATTAAAATATTTTTATGTACTCTGATAAGACGGAGAATGTGAGAAATTTTTCGATCGCGTCTTTTTTTACCAAAAATATTCAGAATATCATCAGCCGCGCCAAGCAGGGCTGCAATTGCCATAGCTCCCATGGGGACATATGTATTTTCTCGGTTCCAGTTAAATAGCACGGTAACCACCACGGTAGTAATAATTACCAAGAGTCCTCCCATCACCGGCGTGCCAACTTTTTGTTGCCGCTCACCCTTAAGGGTGAAGTCGTATTCATCTCGACGAGTGATTCTAAATTTATAGAGTAATTTTATAAGGAGTGGCGCCCACATAAAAGCGCCAATAGTGGAAAAGACTATATATGAGAGTGCGGTTTGAATAATTCCCATGTTTGCCCCGAGCATATTAAAATTTTAATCGTCTAATTTGCAATAAGGCAGCATCTCGCGCTTCCCAATACGTTTCATTATCGTGATTAAGCTGGTCCTTTTCTTCCCACGTCTGCTCGAGCAAACCTTTGTTTGGATTATTTACCGTGATTGTGCCGGCTGAAACGCCGTGTCCATATTGTCCTTCGCTAGACCAAGCTCGGGCGTGAGTATAGGAAATAATATTGTCTTTGGTTTCGGTAATGAGCAGAATGTGATTGCGATTTTTCTTTGGGCCCGTGTTAAGCATAATGATCATATCGCCAGCTTGCACATCTTTTAGCTCGTTAATAATCTCAGTATTCTTTTCGCTTGCTAGTACGCTTACACCAATTTGCTCCACAGGCCGTAATTGACTAATAAGCCAGCGGGCTAAATGCTTTTTTGAGGTGATAAATATTTTCTTGAATAGATCTGCGCCGCGCTGGGCTAGTTCTGCCTTAAGTACCTGCACTACAAAGCCAGAGCAATCAACACCTAAATTGTGGTCAATTAAAAATTTACGAATGGCGGTTGGTTCAGACACGCCGAGTACATTTTGTTTATATTGAATAGAAATAATTTTAGCCTCGTCCACGATTTCTTTGGGACTGCCTTTGCCGACCAAAACCTTTAATTGTCCACGTTGCCCGACTCGAGCATTGTTAAAATAAGGGCATCTCACGCCATAAACATTCGGAAAGGGGAGATTAAAATACTCTTCAATTATCTTGAAAGCTGCCGGAGATAATTTGCTCATGTTTAACATATGGCAGAAGCGATAGTTTTCCCTAGTTTATTGAGAGTGCCGGGTTTTTTTATTATTCCGATATTTGTCTGAATGCGCAGCAAATCTGATCCGGGTTCGTGGTTAAGGTACGGAATGATTTGCAAAATATTTTTTTCTTGTAATTTAAAATTAACTCGAGATATTTTGCCGGTTACCCGTTGGATTATTTGCGCGCCATCAGAAATTTTAGTGAGTTGGGCAGTATTTGGTTTGATGCCTAATAATGAGGCTATATGCGCAGCAAAGGTAGTAATTTCTAATTTCAAATTTCTATTTTCTAATTTCTGTAATTGAGATTCAAAACTTGTTGAAGCTGGTTGACGGGCGTTAATCTCTAATAAACATAACCTACCGGTCTTTTCCTCCATAATTATATCAACTCCAAAGAGCCCTTTCCAGCCTTCCTGTTGCAATTTCTTGCCCACATTTCTAACTATTTCCGTATATTGTTTTATCTGTTTGGCGTCCAATAGTTCGGTCGGCAGTTTCCAATCATTGCCAATAGTAGCAAATTTACTATCCGTAAAAGGAGAAAGGCCGGTGATTTGATAACTGATATTCCCCAGCAGAATGTCCTTATCCCAAATTATATTGTTGTTAGTAAAAACCGGACCGGTAATGTATTCCATAATTCTGACCTGGCGTTTCGGAAATTTTTGCTGCAATTCATCCAGGTGCTTTTTTGAATCAATTAAAAACGTGCCATTGCCAGTGTGGGAATGATTGAACTGGACAATAAACGGTTCGCCGCGCCAAGCTATATTTTCGCACAAATCAATACGGTGAGCGGGTAAATATTTTGCCAACGTGTCCAACCACGTGATCTGAGAGATTTTATTTTCCACTTTCTCTGCCAATTTGGTGGAAGGGTTTAATAGTTTATATTTTTTTTCGTGACAGTAATTTTCAATCGTGGCATTATTTTTAAACACCAAAATATAATCATTTTTCTTGATCATTTTTTTTGTTTTTTCGTGGCGCAGCAGGTCTAGAGTATCAAGCTGGTTTTGTTCTTTGATTAAAATGATATTTTTATGCTGTTTTGCCATCTCTCGAGCATACGGTGTATCATTGGTGACAATACGATAGTTTTTAATATCGAGGCAATCTCCCAAGGCCCGCTCGGCATCCCGGCAGACATAAAACAAACGGCGGGTAGTTAGCCGTTTGGCAAGGCTTGTGTGGATTTTGTTTGAAATTACCATATATCTGTTGTATACTAGAGACGCCGTAGAACCAGCGATTTTCCGCTAGTTTATGACCAATATCATAGCTTAAAAAGGCTAAAAAAGCAAGTATAACCCTATGGATGAACTTTACCACAAGCTGAAAGAATTTGGTGAGGTAAAAATTAATGAAACTCTAGCTAAACATGTTACTTTCAAAATTGGCGGTCCAGCCCGTCTGTTTGTGATAGTAACAAGCAGTGAAAAGTTAGTCGGACTCTTCAATTATCTCTCCGCCGAAGGTATTGAGTATTTTGTTGTGGCTGGAGGCTCTAATTTGCTCATGCCTGACGATGGGTTCGATGGGGTGGTTATAAAAATCGCCACTGACAACAAACCGATCATGACGCCAAGTGGTTCAGGCACACTTATAGAGGCGGAAGCTGGGGTAAAATTAAGCGCACTGGTGAATCTGGCAGCACAAAATAGTTTAACAGGCCTTGATTGGGCGATAGGCATCCCCGGCACTTTTGGTGGAGCCATCCGTGGCAATGCCGGCGCCATGGGCAAAGAAATAAAAAATAACCTCACTTGGGTAGAGGTTTGGCGCGATGGGGAAGTGCTCAGATTAAAACCGGAAGATTGCAATTTTAGTTATCGAAATAGTATTTTTAAGCATAATAAAGATATTATTTTGCGTGGGCAAATGTATGTGGAACCTGGCAATCAAAAAGAAATAATGGAACGGATGCAAGGATATTTAAAGCAACGCAAACATACACCATTTCCTTCGGCTGGCAGTTTTTTCAAAAATATCAAGCTGCCATTATGGCCCGGAGATACTTCGGAATTGCCGGAATTATTCACAAAACGAGGCACGGTGCCCGTGGGCTGGCTGACTGAGCAGCTTGGATTACGAGGCCTGTCTGTAGGTGGCGCTAAGATTTCAGATGAGCATGGCAATTATATTATAAATTTTGATCATGCCACCCAAGCAGATGTGCTTGGTCTGGTTGAGCAGATTAAACAAAGAGTATATGATAGATATAAGGTGGAATTAGATCCAGAAGTGCAAATTGTAAAGTAAAATACTAATTATTAATCTAATTTAGTATATGAAAATACAAATTACTGGCCGGGGAATAGAATTAACAGAAGCAATCAAAGATTACGCTACTAGAAAAACAGAATCGCTCAATAAATTTTATAATGGCCGAGTTATTCGTGCTGAAATAATTTTAGGCATCAACAGTCGCCACCACAGTAAAGGAAACATGTTCTTTGCCGAATGCAAGCTGCAAGTGCTGGGCAAAGACCTGTTTGCCGCCAAAAATGAAGAAACTTTATATAAAGCCATTGATCTTA
>CAYNEQ010000078.1:0-4121 GCA_964396295.1 uncultured Gammaproteobacteria bacterium | reverse complement strand
GCAGGCCCGCTCGGATTCGAACCGAGAACCTCGGTTTTGGAGACCGATGTTTTACCATTGAAACTACAGGCCTATTGAACAAACCCCGCCCGTAAATTTCGGCGCGGGGCTTATTATATTTTACTTAGTTTCTTTGTGTTTGGTATGCTTCTTGCAGAACTTACACATCTTACTTAACTCCAAGCGATTCTTGAGAGTCTTTTTATTTTTTCTAGTAAAATAGTTGGTATGCTTGCATTCCTGACATTCCATTTTTACTAAATTATCTTGCGACATACGATTGTGAATTAAAAAATTTAATTTATATAATATTCTGAGCCGTTGTCGGGAATTGAACCCGAGACCTTTTCCTTACCATGGAAACGCTCTACCATCTGAGCTACAACGGCAGTGTTGGAACGCTTAGCGTCCCAAGTACAACGCTTAGCGTTGTGGGCAGAGTAGGATTCGAACCTACGAAGGCGTAGCCAGCTGATTTACAGTCAGCCCCGGTTGACCGCTTCGGTATCTGCCCTTAACTTTAATTCAAACACCATACGCAATACTTAAAGGTATTGCTCTGAGCCGTCTCGGGGGCTCGAACCCCGGACCCACAGTTTACAAAACTGTTGCTCTACCAGCTGAGCTAAGACGGCATGTGGGATTAATGTATATTTATATCTTCTTAATTCTGTCTTTAAAGACAGCCAATTTCTGATTATCTGCGTTTACTAACCGTAAGTCATTGTACGCCTTAGTAGCTAAAGTCTTATCGCCGCATATTATAGCAATTTCTATCAAGAAGTCAAGATATTTTGGATTTTGCGGCTCTAATTCCACTGCTTGGAGAATGGATTCTTTGGCGACTTCCGGCTGTTCTACCTTTAGAAGCAGCTCTGCCAGATGGTAAAACCGAGGTGAAAATGAATCGTTCAGTAATACTGCTTGCTGATAATACCCAATCGCCTCTTCCACATTACCCTGTTCTTCTGCCACTTCAGCTAACTTGACCACTGTGGAGTCATCATTCGGTTGCAGCTTGATCAAAAACTGGTAGGTTTGCTTAGCTTCTTCAATGGCATTCTTAGCCAGATATGTCTCGGCCAAACCTTTATAGGCAGCAGCTGACTTGGCATCTTGTTTAATAGCCGTAATAAAATATTCTTCGGCTTTGTCGTAATTTTCTAGTTTTAGGTATTGCTCGCCATCGGCAACCAGCTGCGCTAATTTTTGCTCTCGATCTTCGGGACTAATTTCCTCATTCTTTAATTTAGTTTTTAAGACTTCTTCATGATATAAAAGACGCTCAATTTTACCGACATAAATTCTAAATTGTAGCTGTAGTTTGCCCCAGAGTTTTTTTCGCACCGGCCCAAGGATATTCCAAATCTTTTTCTTTAGCACACTGCTATTTTCAGCAATGCGTTTGTTAATAATTTCTTTTTTCTTCTGATATATTTTTTCTTCCGGCAAATGCTCGACATCCAAATTCGCCAATTGTGGAAATTTACGAATAACAATAAACAAAATCGTCCCCAGCGACGCAATCATTAAAACTGAAAATAAAATAGCTAATAACATAGTAGCGCCTAGACAGCCTTTACAATTTTCCACCAACTTTCCAGTTGTGTTGAAGCTCCTCCTACCAGCACTCCATTAATGTTTGGATTCTTCAAATACTCGGCGACATTTTCTGGACGCACACTACCACCATACAGCATGATAGGGGTGATATTAACTAGCGCTTCGGCCTCTTTTTTAATTAATTCATGGACTCGTTCAACGTCTATCGGATCACACGCCTCTCCAGTGCCGATCGCCCAGACTGGCTCATACGCAATGATAAGCTCATGACCTTCTGGCCAACTGATATCTTGCAACGCTGATCTGAGTTGCACTTCAATAACTTCAGCTGTTTTATCTTGTCGCTTTTCACTTTCTGTTTCTCCTACGCACAATACCGGTGTCATACCCGCAGCTAAAATCGCCTCAATTTTTTGTCTGACTTCGTGGTTGGTTTCATGAAATAAATGACGGCGTTCTGAATGACCAACGAGCGCATATTGGCAGCCGACTGCCTTAAACATCGGCGCAGAAATTTCTCCCGTACTTCCTCCTTTTTCCACCCAATGAACATTCTGCGCTCCGACAGCTACTGAAGTGCCATCAAATATATCTGCTGCACTAGCAACAGCTAACGCGCTTGGAAACACAGTCATAGCCACATGATCGTCAAATTCCGAAACTCTTTCTGCCAACGCTGACGCCAAATCCTGGCTTTGTACAAAGTCCAAATACATTTTCCAATTAGCAAATAAATATTTTTTTCCGGACATAGAATTATTATAAAAGTCCTAAAATTTTCTCTTTACTCATCGGACCCACTACTGCTACACGCATCTGACTGAAATCAAAAATTTGCTTCGCCAATTGTTGGACCTGACTAGCAGTCACTTGCTTAATTTTCTTTGTTACATCTTCGTAGGTTTTTATCCTATCTGAAAACCAAAACTGCTTGGCAAACCATTGAGCCTGAGTGCTGGAATTTTCCATACCCAACTCGGTTCGTCCAGCCAAATTATTTTTTGCATCCAAAAGTTCTTTCGCAGATACTTTTTCCCGACTGATTTTTACCAGCTCACTTTTGATAACTTTCACTGCATCTGCCAAACGAGACGGATCAAGACCGGCCGAAATCGTAGCCATACCCACATCCCTAAAGATGGTATCACCAGCACTGACCATATAGGCCAAACCTTTCTTTTCGCGAACTTCGACAAATAATCTCGAGCTCATGCCGCCGCCCAAAATATTTAAAAGTACGGCGAGCGCATAGCGACGTTTGTCATTATACGACATAGCAGGAAAACCGATAATCATCTGCGCCTGATCTACTTTTCGTTCGGAAACTAGCACTCTATTGGCCAGCGGCAATGTTTTTTTATTCCAGGTAAATACCTTAAAATTATCTTTCAAGGCAAACTTGGCTGAACGATTTTTGATTAATTCTGATTTATTTGGTTCGGTTTCAAAAACTTTTAAGGCTTTTTTTAATTTACTTTCATTAATATTTCCAGCCACAACCAAGACCATGTTTTTTGGGAAATAATGATTTTGATAATAATCCCACAACTGCTGTCTGGTAATACCGCGCACACTATCTGGTGTACCGCCAACGTCCCAACCAAGCGGATGATCATCTCCAAAGGCGGCTCGTTCGAATAAAGTTTCTACAGCCATAAGCGGATTATCTTCGTACATGCGAAGCTCTTCGACAATTACACCTTTTTCTTTTTCCACTTCTTCGAGTTCGATTTTTGAATTAAAAATAATATCAGCCAACCAATCAAAAGCCTTCTCCATATTTACTTCACCGGTTTTTATGTAATAGCCGGTATAATCTTTTGAAGTAAAGGCATTGTACTCTGCACCAAATGCATCGAGCTCTCGAGAAATTTCCAAATGGGTCGGGCGTTTTTGCGTACCCTTAAATAACATATGCTCGACAAAATGAGACGCTCCGGAAATATTAGCCTCTTCATAACGAGAACCAACCGGAAACATAGCCATAATCGTCAAAGCTTTCACCCCTTTTACAGGCGCCTTGATAAGGGTTAATCCATTTTTAAGTTTGGAAATTTTATACATAGTATAATCATTACTGTAATTAACATCCCTACTTGCACCCAAGGGGTTTGGGGCGGCAGCTGTTTGACCCGCCGAGGCGGGGAGTTCTGCCGCCCCAACGCTTTTTGATACTTTTTGGTGACAAAAAGTATTGGTAAGGTTATAAATCAAATTTTCCCTTCAAATAACTTTTCAGCTCTTCGATACTAATTCTTTCTTGACTCATAGTATCTCTATCCCGCACGGTCACTTTCTTATCTTCCAAAGAATCAAAATCAACCGTCACGCAATATGGCGTGCCGATTTCATCCTGACGGCGATAGCGTTTACCGATACTCTGAGTCTCATCATATTCCACAGAAAAATCTTTACGCAACGTGTTTGCCAAATCTTTAGCTACACTCGATAATTCTTCTTTTTTTGATAATGGCAGTATAGCCACCTGAATCGGAGCTAAATGCTTCGGAAATTTCATCACGACCCGAGCTTCAGTTTCGCCTTTTTCTGCGGTCGGA
>CAYNEQ010000077.1:0-4126 GCA_964396295.1 uncultured Gammaproteobacteria bacterium | reverse complement strand
GTACTGAGTTGTTGCAGGCGTTAGATAAGAAAACCGCGGCCCAAGTATTAGAGGAATTAGAACCGGAAATACAAAAAGTTTTGGTGCAAAAATTAGGGCCAGAGCGGGCGGCGAGTGTTATGCAGAAAATGTCTATTGATGAACTGGCTGATCTTATTCAGATGTTGCCCGGCCATAAATCCCAAGAGATCATGCAGAGTTTGCCGTCAGATAGTACGCAAAAAGTAAAAAAGATCTTGTCGTATGATGAAAATACCGGCGGTGGCATGATGACTACGGAGTATGTTTCAGCGCTTTTGGAAGATAAGGTGAAAGATGTGATTGAGCAAATAAAAAATTCTTATCACACGCATCGCAGTGTTTATTTTGTGTACGTCATTGATAAAGACGGCATATTTAAGGATGTTGTTTCTATTAGAAAATTGCTTATTTCGGAGCCGGACCAAACCATGGCCGAACTGGTCGGTGATGATGATAAGGTTACAGCTACCCCGGATCAGGATGTGCTTGAGATTGCAGCCCTGATGACAAAATATAATTTTACCTCGGTGGCGGTGCTTGATGAGAAGAAAAAATTATTGGGAGTGATTACGGTTGATGATGTGATGAGGCATTTTGTGCCCCACGCGTAAGTGTGTACTCGGAAAAGGTATAAATTTTTCACATCCAGACTTAGGTTTGCCTGAGCGGCAAACCAATCACCCTCTCGAGGGTGCGATGGATGTTCAAAAATTTATACCTTTTCCGAGATTTATCAGAGTTTTTATATGACTGTGAAATCAAAAAGTTTTTGGCCGAGGATTCTCTTTTTCTTTAGCGTCATTGGACCAGGGATAATTGCGGCCAATGCAGACAATGATGCGGGTGGTATCAGTACGCTTTCGCTAGTCGGAGCCCAGTATGGCACTAAAATGCTCTGGGTATTATTTTTGATCACTTTTTCATTGGCGGTCACCCAAGAAATTGGGGCGCGAATCGGTTTGGTCACCCGTCAAGGCCTGGGAGGAGTAATCAGAGAAAATTTCGGCATCCGGTGGACTGCCTTTGCCATGTTGGCTATGCTTATTGCTAACCTTTCTAATATTAGCGCTGAATTTGCCGGTATTGGCTCGGCTTTTGAGATATTTGGTCTTTCACGGGTTATTACCATTCCGCTTACGGCCCTCGCCATTTGGTTTATACTGTATAAAGGCTCATTTAAAACCACGCAAAAAATTTTTTTAATTTTCTCAACTTTTTATATTGTCTATATTGTTAATGCGTTTTTGGTGCATCCGGATTTTAGCGAGGCCGTGCGCAGCCTGGTTACTCCTACCGTGGAATGGAATAAGAATTTTTTGTTTACCGTCATTGGCCTTATCGGCACTACCATTACCCCGTGGGGTCAGTTTTTTATTCAGTCGTATGTAGTTGATAAGGGCTTGGATGTAAAACATTACAAAGTAGAAAAAGGGGAAATTTATTTTGGCGCCTTTCTTACCAACATTGTCAGTTTTTTTATAATTGTCAGTACGGCCGCTACCCTCTATAAATATGGAATAAAAATTACTGATGCGAAAGATGCGGCGTTGAGTTTGGCGCCGCTCGCCGGGCAATTTGCACAAAGTTTATTTGCGTTTGGGTTGTTTAGTGCTTCTATGCTTGGGGCCTTTATTTTGCCGGTCGCTACCTCATATGCCATTTGCGAAGCTTTTGGGTTTGAATATGGCTTTAATACCAAATGGAAAGAGGCAAAAATATTCTACAGCATTATCTTGTTCTGTATTTTCTTTCCGGCCGCGTTAGTCTTTGTGCCGGGAATTTCCATGTTGCAAATCATGTTGTGGTCGCAAAATATCAATGGCATTTTACTGCCGTTTATTCTGATTTTTGTGATGAAAATTGTTAATAATAAAAAGATCATGGGTGAGCATACGAATAAGCCGTTTGGCAATATTGTGGCCTGGCTCACAATTATTGGCTTGATTGGCGCTACGCTTGTATTAGTAGCCTCGTCCTTTTTCTAAATATGTTAGCTATTGTCTTGTCTCGGCATGATGTGCGGGAATATGATCAGACTATCTTTTTATATACACGAGAAAATGGCAAGCTTGAGGTTTTGGCTAAAGGCATCAAAAAAATTGTCAGTAAGAATTCAGCCAATCTCGAAGCGCTCTCCCTTGTTGAAGTAGAAATTATTAAAGGCAAAGATATTGAATATCTCACCCGTGTCCAGCCTGTCAAATTTTTTCATCAGATTTATTTTGATTTGGATAAGTTGTATTTGGCTGCCTATATTTGCGACTTGATCAATAAGCATATCTTGCCTGGCGAGAAAGATGAGGCAATATTTGATTTGCTTGTTAGTTTTTTTGATTTTTTAAATCAAGCAGCCTCGATACATTCGTATCAATTAGCCGCGGCTTTCATTATAAAGCTCTGGCATCAGCTTGGCTTTAGCCAAGAGTCTGGCGGATTGGCAAACTGGCTCGGAGAAGATTGGGGGAGTATAAATAAGGCAATGTATTCTCCAACAGAAGCCATCCGAAATTACGAGTTGGCCCACCAATTTGCCCAGTATCATAGCGGTGTCAAACTTGCCAAATTTATAGAAAATGATAGGATTATATGGTAACTAATTTCGTATGCAAACATTTATCAAAGACTTAGGAAATCTGGTTGGCCACGAAGTTGAAATCAAAGGCTGGTTATACAATCGCCGTTCTTCAGGGCCGATTTCTTTTTTGGAATTGCGAGATGGTACGGGTTGGATCCAGGCGGTTGCTGCTAAAGCCGAATTAGACCAGGCGGTTTGGGATGAAATTGAGAGATCTGCTCAAGAATCATCAGTGGCAGTGAGGGGAGTTGTTGCCAAGCATCCTAAGAAAGAAAATGTTTTTGAGTTGCAAGTCAAAGATTTTAAGATATTGCAATTATCCCAAGAATATCCAATTGCGCTCAAAGAACATGGTCCGGATTTTCTCATGGACAACCGGCATTTGTGGTTGCGAAGCAAACGGCAGTGGGCAATTTTGCGCGTTCGTGATGCGATCAAAACTGCAATTCATGAATATCTCCATCAACAAAATTTTATTAGTGTTGATTCGCCGATCTTTACTCCAAATGCCTGTGAAGGAACTACTACGTTGTTTCCGGTGCCATACTTTGATTTAGGGGAAGCCTACTTGTCTCAATCTGGGCAGCTGTATATAGAAGCAGCCATTGCCTCGGTTGGTCGTTGTTATGATTTTGGACCGGTCTTTCGTGCTGAAAAAAGTAAAACTAAACGCCATCTGACCGAATTTTGGATGATGGATGCCGAAGGGGCATTTATTGAGCATGAACAGAATTTACAAATTCAAGAAGGTCTTGTACGCTATATTATTCGCTATTGTCTTAACCGTTGTCAGGAAGAATTGCGAATTTTAGAACGAGATACAGCGCCCCTTGAAAGAGCTGATCAGCCGTTTACTCGGTTGTCATATGACGAGGCCATACAAAAATTGCATGAGCTTGGCTCTGATATCAAATACGGAGAAGATCTGGGTAATGATGACGAGGGGTTGCTTACTAAAGATTCAGCCGTACCAATCTTTATCGAAAAATGGCCAAAGAGCATTAAGCCATTTTATATGAAGCGTGACCCGAATAATGCCGGGTTGGTGCTAAACGATGATTTGATTGCTACGGAAGGCGCAGGGGAGTTAATTGGTGGCAGTCAGCGTGAAGAGGATTTTGATTTGCTTGTGTCTAGAATAAAAGCGGAAGGCCTGAACCAGGCAGATTATGATTGGTACCTTGATTTGCGAAAATATGGCAGCGTGCCGCACTCAGGTTTTGGTATCGGATTAGAACGCACCGTGCGTTGGATTACGGGCGTTGAGCATATTCGAGAATGTATACCGTTTCCACGAACGATTAGTCGATTAAGACCGTAGGGATACTAAAATAAATAGAACAAAACCCCTTTAAAATAAAGGGGTTTTGTTATTATTGATGGTTTTTTGACCATTGACAATTACTCCAAAGTGCATTATAATTTTTTCATAAACTTTAACCTGCAACCATACAGGTTGGGGGAACAGGCCGAAGTGGCGGAATTGGTAGACGCACACGACTCAAAATCGTGCGGAGCAATCCATGAGAG
>CAYNEQ010000076.1:0-4509 GCA_964396295.1 uncultured Gammaproteobacteria bacterium | reverse complement strand
GTTATTCATATTTTGTAACGTAACAAATAATGATGAGATTGTAAAATCTGTTCTTTGGTATTGGCGGTGGCTGATTCTGGCTTTACAGAATTGATGAGCTTGCAGTAATGATTATCCTATGAGATAGTTCATAATTATATATTTAATGCAAACTTATATGATTACTAATATGATTAGCAAAAATAATGTAATACTTCTTGCCGGAGGCCTGATAGCATTATTCGGAGTGTATGCTGTCCTTAAGCAAAATATTCACCTTAGACAAAATGATTTGATTTCGAGTCCGCAAAGTATGTTTTCTACGCCAGCTACTTCTTCTGCGCCAGCGATAACTGCGACCAGCAGTTCGCCTAAACCAGCGGCAGTTGCAAAAAATAATCCACCATCTACAGTGAAAGCTATGCCTGTACCCAATCATTTGCTATGGGGAGCATATGTCGGAGACGGGGAGAGAAACTTGTCTAATTTTGAAGCCTTAGTGGGCAAGAAGCTCGATATCGTAGCTGATTTCGAAGGTTGGGATACTGAATTTCCTTCTTATTTAAAAACATCTGTGGGACAAGCTGGAAAAACTCTGTTGATTTTTTGGGAACCTGATTTTGGTTATGATTTGATAAATAATGGTTCAAAGGACAAGTATATAAAACAGTTCGTCGCTGAGGCCAAGGCGTACAAATATCCGGTAATTATGGTGCCTTTTGCAGAAATGAATCTAAATGAAGAAGCCTGGGGATATGGACAAAATCGCAATTCCGCTGCTAGCTTTAAAAAAGCCTGGATCCGCATCCACAATTTGTTTGCTGGAGTAAAAAATGTCAAATTTGGTCTGGCCTTTAACAATGTTTCTATTCCAGATAGTAAAGATAATGAGTACGCAGACTATTATCCGGGTTCAGCCTATGTTGATTACGTGGGAGTGGATGGGTTTGATTTTGGCGATCCGCACCTGACCTTTGGGCAGATTTTTGATGAGCCTATGAAAGAGCTGGCTCAATTTAACAAACCCATTTATATATTTTCCATGGGGGCGATATCCGGACCAGGAAAAGCCGCCTGGATTACAGACGGCTTGGGTAAAAGAATTAGCGCTTATAAGAATGTCGTTGGTTGGATTTGGTTCAATGAAAGTAAAATGGAAGAAGGTAGGTGGATTGACTGGACAGTAAATTCAGATGGTAACTCGTTGCGAGCGTTTAAATCAATACTTCCTTAATGTCCGACTTGTGGTAGTAATTCTGACAACGCTTGATCCATGGTTTCGACGGTCACTCCGCTTTGGGCCAGCCATTGCATCTGGGCATCAAAATCAGCTTTTAAGGTGTCAAACTCTGTCAGATCTGTGTTGTCAACCACATGGTAAGTGAGAATAAGCCATGTCTTGTCGGCCTTAGCTTTGTTTACCCAACTTTGGAATTGCGCCAGAGTTGTGGATGTCTGCATATTTTGAGTGAGTAGTAGATACGGATCAAAGGTATCTTTGGCATTGTAGCCTTCGTCGGTAGTGCGATGAGACTGGAAGTAATTGGTGATTTGGTTGATGACCGATTGGTTGTACATGCCGAAAGGGGAGACAAAATCTTTTACCGGTTGGCCGGTCAGAGTTTGTAAATAACTTTGAGAATGTGAGAGTTCGAAATTGACGGCCTCACTTGAAGTGGCAGTCAAATCAGGATGATTGACGGTGTGGGCGCAGATTTCATGATTATCATTCGCAATTTGTCGGATAATATCTTCACTTTCTGGAATGCCTTCAGCATTTGCGGTTGAGATGCAGTAGGTAGACTTCATGCCGTATCGGTCTAGGACCGGTATCACCGTTGAAATGTTGTTCTCAAATCCGTCGTCAAAGGTGAGGGTGACACGGGCTTTGTCAAAACCTTGGTATGAATAGGGTACGACAGAATAGTCATCAGTTTGTACCATGCCATTGTTTGATAAAAAGAAATATACTGACACGGCTTTTACATTCTGAGGTACCGTAAATATCCCGGAATATTTTTGCCAATTTGCTGTTCCGTTTGGCTCGGGATCAGGCAATCCGAAATAATCTTCGCTGTCGTCGTCCTTAATATAATGTACAACCACATGGGGGATAGTATTC
The DNA here is from genome assembly GCA_964396295.1 of uncultured Gammaproteobacteria bacterium. GTDB lineage: Bacteria > Patescibacteriota > Patescibacteriia > Magasanikbacterales > GWA2-37-8 > XYD2-FULL-39-9. Next base: position 2,408 of record CAYNEQ010000076.1, on the reverse strand, counting down.
GTTTTGTACCAGGCGCTGAATTGATAATCCTGTCCTTTGGCTAAGGGCTGTGGCGTATAGTCCCACTCTGCGTCACCGGACTGATAATTACTGACTGTAAGTTTAATGCTGTGTGACCCCGTATGGCCGTCGGCAGCATATTCGTAGGCGGCCGTGTTAGTGCCCCAACTAGTTTTTATCCACTGATCGGGCATAGTAGTATCGTCGGCCGATGCTACCTCTACAGAATTGTTGGGAATAGTATTTATTACTGTAGAGGTGGTGCTAGTTGAGGAAACAGGCGGCGTGGTCGTAGTGGTGTTTGTAGCACGATGCACAAATATACTGTCGCCCTGATTAATAGTAAAGTTATTCAGCGGCAATCCTACGATGTGACTTTCCCACTGCTGGGTTGTGTTATTAAAAGTTGAAATTACGTCCACGTTGCCGAGGGAAGTGCCTGCAGCTTCAGCAGTAGTATTGCTCCCCGTTGTCCAGCCGAGTAGATTCCACCCTTCGGAAAGCTGTGGGCTTACGGATGCACTGGTACCGGAAAGGATAATATTTTTTGCTTGACTAACATGCATGAAGAATCCCAAGCCCGGCGTAATCTGAAAATCATTAAGCGTGACACCCATCACGTGAGAAACATATGTTTGGGATGCAGTTTGCCACTGTGTTACCACATCAGCGCCTGCTAGAGTGCCAAAGGTTTCGGCACTGTAATTAATCGGTTGGTTGTTAGTCGGATTTATTACTTGTAGTGGTAGGGTAATAAGATTCCATCCAGCCTTTAGAGTAAGCGTAATGTAGAACTTGAAGGTGTAGTAGTAGGGGCGGGAGTTGGCGGGGTTGTAGTCGGAGTTGAGGTAGGTACTGGGATGCCTGTCATGAGCGCAATACCTTGGTTGACTGTAAATACCGGCAGGTTTTTCGCGGTGAGGTAGTCGGCAATATTTTGCAACATGGTCGGGGTTGAGCCGAAAGGAGTGCTGGAGGTGTCTGCTAGAATATCGTGAAAAGTGAAAATTAGCCAAGATTTATTTGTTTGAGCAGCATCAATCCATGATTGAACTTGATCTAAAGACGTGTCGGCATTAACAGACTGTGAAAGAAGTGCGTACCGATCTGTATCTTTTCCATTAAATCCGGGAGCGACGGTTCTGCCTGAAGTATATCCTGCGTCTTCGACAATATTTTCAATAGAGGAATTATTGTTGCCGTATGGGTAGGCAAAAGATGTAACCGGACCTACTGCACTGTCTCGAAGATTTTGTAAAGAGCCCGTGATTTCGTCTGTAGCATCACTGGCTGTTACCGCTGTTAAATCAGGATGAGTTTCGGAGTGGCCACCAATTTCTTGTCCATCAGCCAGTAAGCTTAAAATATCCTGAACCGTCATATTGTTTTTACCGCCAAAACTGATATTTCTGGTTTGGAAGTTTGCGTCAGTGGACGAGCTATGGATAACAGTTACAAATTTAGCGTTAGGTGGCATATAAAAATCAGCGGTGGCTTGTGTCCAGTCTGAAGCGGGTGGAAATGAAGCAGCCTGACCGAGAGAATTTCCGGATGCATCTACTACATCTGCTTCCACAACCGTATTGTCAGTCAGTGTGACCTGGGCCCTAACCTGACTGAGGGCTGAGCCGATGTATTCATCGCTAAAGGTATATATCGTATCCGGCAACACGGTCATGGCTGTTGGTGTTGCTAAACCGGCGCTCACATGGGAGGCGATATAGAAGGTTCCTTTCATGTGCGCATTGTCCAAAATCGGTTTGGCATTTAGGAATTGTGATTTTAGACCGTCATCAAAAGTCAGAGAAACAAATCCTTGCTCAAAGGGGGTTGGCGGAAGAATTAGGTTTAAACTGTAGTTATCTACCGTTAACGATCCAGGTGAGTTTAATAGATGAAAAACTGTGCCACCTACAATGCCGGCGGGCGGTGTAAATTTAAGCGTTGTTGTTGACCAGGCAGTTGGTGAAGCCGGCACACTCAGAAAATTCGGATCAAAACTGATGGTGCCGCTTGCGTCAGTATATTGGATAGCGAGCGTTGTGGGTACGGTAGCCGTATAGGTGTTCTGAAACAAGTATGATTGGCCAGATGTAAGCGGTACAGTATCAAACATCCATTTAGCATCACCGTCGGTGGAAGTAGTGATAGTTATTCGAGCAGCGCTTCCACCGTCTATGCCGGCCATGGGATACTCAAACGCTCTATCGTTTGTGCCATAACCGGCTGTTGTCCATCCAGCTGGTAGGGTCAAGCTGTTCGGGCTTGGTGTTTCAAACGATGGGTTAGAAATTAAATTTGGCCCCAATGTTTGGGCGTGTGTTGTGGCAGCAGAAATACCAGCGCCCAACGATAAAACGAATATGCTGACTAAGATCGTGCTTCTAATTTGTAATAACTTGTGTTTT
>CAYNEQ010000075.1:0-4588 GCA_964396295.1 uncultured Gammaproteobacteria bacterium | reverse complement strand
TCTTTTTCTTTCTTCTGAATAAAAATCCTAGCTGACAGCTAGGATTTTTATTTTAAAATTTGTGTTATTCTCTATATATCTGTCCATGCGCATTACTTCATTTCGCCCCAACTACGATTACTACTTACCCCTACCTTGATAGGCACTTTTAGAACCACCACTTCTTCCATTACTTTTTGCACTAACTTACTCATCTCTTCCGCCATACTTTCTTTTACCTCAAAAACCAGTTCGTCATGCACCTGAAGAATCATCTTTGTATTAGCGGCAATTTCTTTAGCGCTGGCCATCAACTGCTTTCGCACCTCTATCATGGCCAGCTTCATCAAATCCGCGGCTGTGCCTTGAATAGGATGATTTATAGCCATCCGCTCCGCCGCATTACGCATTTGGAAATTTGACGCTTTAAGTTCAGGCAAATATCGACGGCGCCCAAACAACGTTTCACAATAACCTTTTTCTTTAGCAAACTCCAAAGTGCGATCAACATACTCACGCACTCCACTAAAAGTTTCAAAATATTTTTTAATAAAATCTCTGGCTTCAAATTGAGAAATCCCGGTACGCCAACTCAAGCCATAGGCACCCATACCATACAACACCCCAAAATTTACTTCTTTAGCCGCATAACGCATCTCCTTGGTTACTTTATCAAGCGGGACATTATTAATGGCCGCAGCGGTCGCCTGATGAATATCATTATTATTATTAAAAATGGTAATCATTTTTTTATCCTCTGCGAGCGAGGCAACAATGCGAAGTTCGATCTGAGAATAATCAGCGCTTACCAGCGTATTGCCCGGCTCGGCAACAAAAGCCTTACGTACGGCTCGCCCCAATTCCGTGCGAATGGGAATATTTTGCAAATTCGGATCAACGCTTGAGAGACGGCCCGTAGCGGCAATGGTCTGATTGAAATGCGTATGTATCCGGCCAGTCTTTTTGTTAACCAGAGTCGGCAAAACATCTATATAGGTGTTTTGTAATTTTGCCAATTCCCGATATTCTGAGATCTCATTGATAATCGGATGCAGATCTTTTAATTTTTCGAGCTCTTCCGCAGAAGTGGAAAGACCAGTCTTCCCTTTTTTAATACCGGCCACAGACAACCCCATATCATCAAACAAAATTTCCCGTAACTGAACAGGGGAAGCTATATTAAATTCCTTGCCCGCATATTCATAAATTTTGGCAGTAATTTTTTTCAAACTGGCGGCAGCTTCTTTTGAAAGCCTGTCGAGCATTTTTAAATCTACAGCCACACCGAACAATTCCATTTCTGCCAACACGGGAATGAGCCCCATTTCTATTTTTTTAAATAGACCTAAATTATCTACCTGTTCTAATTCTGCTTGCAGCTTCTCTTTGGTTTGAGTAATTAAAAATAATTCTTCAGCCAGGTTCTTTTTATCAACCCCAAACAAACTGGTCTGGGCCGTATTCTGAGACAACGTTTTGCCTAAAACTTTTAAGAGAATACTGGTGATATCATGGGCGCGACTGCCGGGATTAAGCAAATACGACGCAACCATCACATCAAATAAATTATTCTTTACTTCTATGGCCAAATTATATCTGAGCGCTTTTAAAAACTCTTTCAAATCATGCCCAACCAACTCAATTTTCTCGTCGGTAAAAATGGGAAGCAGTTTTTTTACTGACTTTTTTTCTACAAAAAATAGGTTTTCTTTTATACCGATAATTAAACCGAGCAGTTCTGAGTCCAAGGCTTCCTTACCTGTTAACACCGGACGGCAACTGAATATTTTTTCTCCTTGGATCAATTTTAAAATTTTATCCATTTCTTCTTCATTATCAACTTCAGAAAAGTTTAGTGGCAGCTCAAGCATTTTTTTGTGTTTTTCTTTTCCCGAAGGTGCGGCCGCACTTTCAAATCCAGGCACACGTTTCAACAAAGAAACAAACTCAAATTTTTGGAACAACTGTTCTATCTTACTTCTATCAAATTCTCTTATTTGGCTATTTTTTAAACTAAAACTAACATCCGGCACTTCACAATTAATACTAGCAAGCGCAAAACTCATCCGAGCGCTGGCTTCACCCTGTATCAATTTATTCAACACTCCGGCTTTCAGGCTGGCTCTTGCATCCGATTTTTCATTCTTTAATTCCTCATATAGATTTTCTACACTGCCAAATTTTTGGATGAGATCAGTGGCTGTTTTCTCACCGATACCTGGCACCCCGGGAATATTATCTGAACTATCACCAGCCAAAGCTTTAAAATCAATAATTTGTTTTGGTCCAAATCCATAGCGCTTTTGCACTTCTTTAGCATCATAAATCACAATGTCGCTAAGGCCTTTTCGCAACGTGTAGACCTTAACCCCGTCCTGCACCAGCTGTAGCGTATCCATATCACCAGTCACCACAAAAACTTCTGCTGTCCCAGCTGCAGCAGTCGCAATCGTGCCAATCACGTCATCTGCTTCATAGCCCTTTTTTTCATAAATCGGCAGGCCAAAAGCTTTCACCACCTCATGCACTAACGGAATTTGGTTATACAGCGCCTGATCCGCTTTGACACGCGTAGCCTTATATTCCTTAAATTGCTCATGCCGAAAAGTTGGGCCGGCCATATCAAAAGTTACGGCCAAATGATCGGGCTTCAGATCTTTCCAGACTTTGAGCAGCATGGAAGTAAATCCGTAGACAGCGTTAACTATCTGACCATCTTTTGTGGTCAGCGGCGGAATAGCATGGTAGGCTCTATGTATTATCGCGTTCCCATCAATTATAACTAATCTATTCATAGAAATAATTCATCGCACTTGCCCTGTATTGAGCTTGCTCTAGTACAGGGTTGCCGTCGATGATGACAAGTCGTGACATAGAGGTACCGGCCGGATTTGAACCGGCGCATAGGGGTTTTGCAGACCCCTGCCTTACCACTTGGCTACGGTACCGCCAGGAAGTGATAAAACAATACCACTTCGCAGAGTTTTTTTCAACTTTTAGCTTTCTAATTTAAGGCTTACCTGACAAACTGGAACGGATTGGTGCGGACATTATTGACCCAGACTTCAAAATGCAAATGAATACCCGTACGACCACGAACATTGCCTGTGTTTCCCATCAGACCTATGGTCTGCCCAGCCTCAACATGTTCACCGACACTGACCAGCAATTTTGAATTGTGACCATAGAGAGTCTTGATACCACCACCATGGTCAATTATCACCTCACAACCATAACCGGAATTCCACCCACACTGCGATTTAATAACCACGCCTGCTTTGGCCGCGTAGTTTGGCGTAGAAAAGCTACCACCCGCAATATCAACCCCATGGTGTTGCCAGGTGAAATACTGCGTTACCACATGCGCTGCTGACGGCCAAACAAAGCCAGATACGCTCGGCACCTGCCTTGAACCTGGTGGCGTGGCCACTCTGACCACTGACTTGGGAGGGGTAATTGCCACTTGTTTGGCCAATTTTACACCATTAGGAATAATAATCTTTTCTCCGGCCACCAAATCTGAACCGTCTGGCTTGAGCTGATTTTGGCGAACAATATCCTGGACAGTGCCATTATACAGGGCAGCGATTTTACTCAGGGTATCTCCTCGTTTTACCACATGACTAATACCAGTCACCGGCAAAATGCGCAGCCTATCACCAGGATGTAAATATGAATTTGTGGTTAAGTTGTTTTCCCACAAGAGCGTATTAACGCTAATCAGGAATTTACTGGCAATACTACCGAGCGAATCACCGGCTTCTACTATATAATCAACTATTTCCTGCCTACCACCAGTGGCTGATACGCCCGGCAAAATTGCCGGCTTTGACAAAGCCATACCACCAGCCACCGGGGTACCAAGTTCTAGCGGCTCTGAACTAGGCCCGTTAAACTGCTCGGGCGCCAAAGCCCCACTTCTCCAATCAGGTGTGGAATTACTACTATCATAGCCACTTGTTTGGTCAGCCTCTATCTCTTCCACGCTATAATCTGTCTCGGCTGGAGTAAGGGAATAGGCGATTGTTTTTTGACCGGGTAAACCAGGGCCTTTCTTGGCATAAAGCTTGGTTTGAGGCAGGGCTACGACGAGCAAAATGATAAAAATAATGATCTGCAAGTTATCACGCTTGACCAACCCCTCTTCAAAACCAGTAATATCATTGATTTTCTTTAAGAAGTAGCTAGTTTTATAATGAATAAAGCCAAAAAAACGCCATATGGGCGTGAATAATTTAGCTAAAATAAAAGAAATTTTGGCTCCTACCCACCAAAACAATCTTTTTATATAAATGAGGACTTTGAGAATTTTTAAGAGAACCCGATAGTGCATATTCTACTTGACGCAGAGCCTATCTTAGCATACTATATGCATTAAAACAACCGTTAAATATAGCTAAATATTTAACATTTAATTTTTAAAAAAAACGTATGACCGTAGTTCTCTACGCCATAGTGCCAGCCTTACTGGCGATCGTATATGGAATAATTCTCATCAGCTGGATAAACAGACAGGCCGCTGGTGATGATCGGATGAAAGCCATTGCTAAAGCCATCCAAGAAGGCGCTAAAGCCTACTCGGGCAGACAATATAAGACGATTGCCAGAG
>CAYNEQ010000074.1:0-4659 GCA_964396295.1 uncultured Gammaproteobacteria bacterium | reverse complement strand
GGAATTACCGTACCGAGTGATTGATGTGGCCAGTGGCGACCTTGGCGGTCCCGCTTATCGCAAGTACGATATTGAAGCTTGGATGACTATGAATAATGATTATGGCGAAATTACCAGTACCAGCAATTGCACTGACTATCAAGCGCGCCGATTAAACATCAAACACAAGAGAGAGGATGGCGCAAATGAATTTGTTCATACGTTAAACGGTACGGCTGTAGTCCTCAGTCGTTTTCCACTTGCCCTCGTAGAAAATTGGCAGCAAGCTGATGGCAGTGTTTTAATACCAAAGGCTTTGCAGCCATACACCGGATTTGCGACCTTATAAAGTAATTTCATTATGCTTACTTGGCTGGAAATTGATCCTGAAGCCATTCGTCATAATACCAAACAGTTTAAAAAATTAATTGGTCCGAAGGTACTGCTCATGCCGGTTATTAAAGCCAATGCCTATGGCCATGGATTTATAAAGGTGGCTCAGATACTCCAAAACGCCAAAGAAGTTGATCGGATTTGCGTGGTTAATCTTGACGAGTCTATAACCCTTATTGAACGAGGCCTGACAAAAAAACCAATCATGATATTGAGTTTTTTTGATCAGTATGAGGTTAAAAAAATAGAACAAGCTGTAAAAAATAATATTATTTTCCCTTTATATAATTTGGAACAGGCCGAAGCGCTCAATAGAGTAGGGAAGAGGCAAAGAAAAAAAATCAAAGTGCATCTAAAAATTGATACCGGCACTTCACGACTGGGAATTTTACCTGATACTATCGTTGCCTTTGTAAAATCATTGAAAGCATATACCTATCTGGAAATAGAGGGGCTATGGAGTCATTTTGCTTCAAGCGAAACAGATAGCACGTTCACAAAAAAACAATACCAAGCCCTGCAAGCGGCTGAAAAAAAACTGGCAAAAGAAGGACTGTCGACTCCCATTGTCCACATAGCCTGTACTGCTTCCACACTGCTATATAAAAATACCCACAATAGCGCGGTGCGAGTTGGTCTGGGCTTATATGGCCTCTATCCCAACAAAAAAAGGCCCCTGTCGCTTATACCCGCCCTATCCTGGCAAACAACCGTTATCCAAGTAAAAACTATTCCTCGGGGGTCTACGATAGGCTATGGACGCACCTACAAGGCTACAAGACCGATGGAGATAGCGGTACTACCAGTGGGCTATGCCGATGGCTACGACCGGCGACTCTCAAATAACGGCAAGGTCCTCATAAAACATAACTACTGCAAAATTGTCGGCAGAATTTGCATGAATATCTGTATGGTCGATGTGACCGGCTTAGAGGTGAGCGTAGGGGACGTTGCTACCCTAATCGGCCAACAAGGGTTTAAAACAATTACCGTAGATGACATGGCCAATTGGTGCAAGACTATCAACTACGAGATAGTCAGCCGAATCAATCCGTTGTTACCACGATTATAGGTTATATAGATTATTATATGGGCTTCGCCGCATATATTCTCATTCGTTCTGGAATACATAGCTCAATATTTATAATTCATACATGATTATAAATATTTCACTGCATATTCCACCCACTCATTTCGAATATGAAACACTTTCGTTCTGAACGAGCGTTTCAAAAATATAAACCAGAAGAGAGCTGGCAAAAAAAATTTGCTCGTTTTTTTCGTAAAAAACAGCGAGTCATATCTATTTCCGAAGAACCAAGCCACCGCCTATCAAATCCTTACAAACCACATAATCGTCCAAAAGCAAAAACCGGAAAATTTACTCCTATCCTGTTATTTATCCTTATCATTGGCTGGATTTTTTGCTTGGCATATACGCCGTATTTTAAAATAAAAAAAGTTCTTTATATTAATCTCACCAACACCAGCAAAGCCGAACTGGAAAATTTTATTAATTCCAACTATTTACAGCGCCAAAGCTGGCTACCGGTAAGCAACTATTTCTTTATTAGCCCACAGCGTTTGGCCCAAGATATTAAAAAACATTTTTCCCTTGAAGATGCGGAAGTAACGAAAGTTTTTCCCGACCAACTGCAAGTAGAAGTAAAAGAAAAAGTCTCAGTGCTTATTTATGATAACGGCAAAAAATATTTCTTACTCGATAAAGAAGGTAGGGTAATAAAATCTATAGCCAATGTAGAAGAAAATGAATTAAAGACTCAAACTGCGCCGCTTTTTGATCAATTTACCGAAACAAGCAGCAGCTCTCCGGAGAATATACCAACAAGCACTATAATCATGACGAGCACGATCGTTGAACATACTCCCAATAACTCAACAATAAAACAATTCTTCAGTAAATACCCACTTGTTTATGACCGCAGAGGTGTCGACGTAAGCGAAAAACAGACTGGCATTTTACCGGCTGATTATATTGCCGCTATACTTGCGTGGAATACGCATTTAGTCGAGCAAGGGAAAATCAGGCCAAAATTTTTTCTCCTGGATAATTTAAATTCTGGCATGATTATCAATACAAATCAACCATGGTATATTATCTTCCAACCAAAAAATAATATAGAAAATCAGATCATGATTTTTGACGAACTATTACCAACAATAAAACCGAAGGCCTATATCGACCTTCGGTTTGGAGAGAAAATTTACTGGAAATAACATTTACCTAACTCCATCTCATCAATTCCTGGGCATCTTGCCAACACATCTGTAAAAATTTTTTATTCTGGGAACAATTTTGCATCCAATCTTCCCAGCCCATGTCAGTTAAAAATGTAGAAAAAGTTTTTTTATTATTTAGGTATTGATACGCTTTTTCTATGAAATTATTTTTTAATTGCATGTCCATATTTTTATATGATATATCCGCTCTTCATTGAAGAGGGTGCCGTTGCTGGGATGGCCAGCTGAACTCTATATAAATTTGCCTACTACATGGGACAAATAAAGCCGCAGCCTTATTTTCTCAAGTTAGGGAATATGATAGATAGTAGAGACCTATCATAATATGGAAATTTTATTATACATCTATTTCTGGACGCTAGAAAGGCTTAACAGTGGAAAAATAGTGGATAAGTCAAAGAGTACGGATGTAAAACAGCATATGACATCAAACCACTAGCGCCGTTTAATTTACTGAGGGATCAAAAAGGGCAAAGAACACATTGGATAGGTTTTCCGTTTCTAATTAAGATTGACCCGACAGAAATAAAAAATAACGAAGCAAGGACAATCGATGCAATTGAATGGTTTAATATAAACAATTTACCCCAATCTTTACATCCAGGAACGCGCTTTATTTTTCCTTGTCTAGAAGCCAACTTTAAGGAAATAAAGTAGGTGATAGTGTATTTTAGCTAACCTTAGCACAATTTCCTCTTTTTGGCTAATTTTAGCCAAATTAATAAAACCCCAGATTTGGGGTTTTTAAGTATAGGATGAAGGAGAGAAGCTCTAAAGAAGCGTAAGCGTTAACATAATATAAGGTAAAAAATATTTAATTAGGAATTTAAATTAAACAGTATTAATGTAAATATAATATAAAAAATTAAATGGGGAGCGGGCTTTATTGGATATTAGTAACGTCGTATAACATAGATTAAGCGACAAACTATACACAGTAATATCCAATCTTTTAATTGTTCTATTGCCCCCTGGTAATAATCTATTAGGCAGTTATATAATATATTCGTTCATTACAACGTACTGGCGGATAAACCTTGGCGGACAATTCTGGTTAGGTCACTTTAAAGCGTCCCCGACAAGAGCCTTATAGCTCTTGTCATGGGACGGCTTTTAAATTTGAGCCGACCGTTTTATTCTTAACCAGGAAGATATGTTGGTTTGCCCAATACATCTACCAAAGGGTTCTACCTTTAGGCTGGCTTACATCAAGTACAAGCTTGGTCGTAAGAAAGTTCTAAGGAGAGTATATTTGTCAAAATCTCAGCCCTCAAAAGCAAAGGTTTAAACAGATATATCTTTGGTAATATTCCGCCAGTACGTTGTAATGAACTTCCCTACCTAATAATCCCTTTTGTAGCCCCCGTGGATCAGATAATAATCACAACTAAAAATACACCTTGGTTAGGCGTATTTTATAATTAAGATTATTTTTTAATTATGGCTGACAAGTTAGGCCACCTTTTTGGTAGGTGCAATTAAATTTGTTAACTTGATTTGCTTTAATAGCTTCTAGCTCTTTCATAAGAGCATCGTTCTTATAGCTCTGATCACTTATCTTATCTACTAGATTTTGATATGTGGCTTGTTTACCTCTAAAGGCATCAACTAACATAGCTGTAGCAGCAACAAAGACACCGGCAAAGCCAATAAATAAAGCAACCACTAGTATGCCTATTAACCACTCATGTTTATCGACCTGATTTTTAAGACCTCCAAAATCACCTTGTGTAGAAGATGGTGGAGTTGAGGGAAATTTTATTTTGCTTATAGTTGACACAAGATTAATCTTTTTCAAATATTTGGGCTGGGAAACACTTTATCTCACCAGTTTCTCTATTAAAAAATAGCTTAAGAACAAAGCCATTATTACCAAAAAAAGTAGCTGTGCCATTATTTAAATCTGTTTTAAGAGTCGCAAAATATCCATTTACGGCTTCCCAAGGTCCAGGCACGTTTATTAACAGAGTCTGTTGCGGGTCAGCACCATTTAATAAATTAATTTTTGCTTGTACCTTATTTGGG
>CAYNEQ010000073.1:0-4697 GCA_964396295.1 uncultured Gammaproteobacteria bacterium | reverse complement strand
CATCATTTTCGTTCCAACTCTTGTACTCATCACCGGAAGGGAAATACATGATTTTATTAAAACGATTGACCACATAGATAGCTGGCTTACCGCTGACTTTAACCATATCTCCGGGACTAAGTGCTGGACAAACGCCTGGCGGTACGGTTGGTGGCGCTGGCGGAGTTACCGGAGGCGCAGGTGGAGCTGGCGGCGCAACAGGCGCATCGTTATCTGTGATTGTATAGGTAAAAGAACTGTTAGCCCCACCCAAACTCTCACCATTATGGGTTACATTAACAAGAGACACAATCGCGGTTTCGTTTGCTTCCTGTTCATTATCATCAGTAATATTTATTGAGGTGTTAACTGAGGTAGTACCACGAGGAATAGTAAGATTAACCATGGCAGGCAAGCTCCAGTCTACCCCACCCCACCGTGCTGTACTATGCGCCTGATCCACTGCCAAAGAAAAGGTTGTATCGTATATAGACGGATTAGAAAGAGCTACAGAAAAATTTGCCATATTAACACTTTCCGATCCTGAAGATGCAGCCGGTTGGAAAGATATTGTTGGCTCATCATTATCAATAATTGTATAGACTTGGCCAAGCACTGTACCCAAAATTGCATTATTTGTATCTACTCCTCGTAATCGTAATCTTAGAATTTCATTGCCTTCGTATAAATTATCATTTTGTATGCCGAGAGGTATTTGAATCGAAGTTTGGCCTGCCGGAATGACTTCGCTATGATCTACCGCCCCGCGCACAAGTACGTCAGCAGGAAAAGTATTGCCGTTAATGGTTGTGGGCCGATCCGATGCAGTTGTGCCGATACCGTCCAAAATCCATCTAAATGTTACATCCGATGAGATCGCATGAGATAAATAAACAGTAAATGTGCCAGGATTTCCGTTTTCATTAGAACTACCGGTATCATAAATAAAACTTAGTTTAGGCTGTCCGTTATAATCCCAAATAGTATGCGTATATACTTTACTTGCCTGATCAATACTAACTGCTTGGCCGTTATTGTCAGTGGCTCCCGTAAGCGTAATAATTACTTTTTCGTCTAATTCCAATCCGGCTTCATCAATCGCGTATAATGGAAATGAGGTTTGATCACTTTTTATACGCAGTACCCCATCGCTATTATTAAAATAATAATCAGAATCCGAGGCTGTACCACTTATCGTATAATGAACATCTACATAATCTGCATTCCCTAACGCCCAGGAAGTCTTCAATTTAACATATTGCATCTCACCTTCGAATGCCTGGCTTACTGTCCCATCAAAACCAACTGTTCTTGCTGGTGCGGCCTGAACATGCCGAGAGGCCGGCACTAGAGTAAACAGCAAACTCAATATGGAAATGCTGGCGAAAAATTTTTTTAGCATACGATACACGTTATGATTTAAAATTTCCAAAATATAAATAAAAGCGAAATTAAACCGAGCGTTTGACCGATCACATGGTATTTTTTCTGCTTAAGGTGGGTAGCGATATTTAGACCCAGCACAAACGCAAAAAACAGCATGGCCGCCAAATAAATATTCTGGGAGATAGTAAAAATATTTGTCAGTGGCCATAACACTTTTTTGGCTTGCATATATTTGGCGATCGGAGTCGGGGCTTTAGTATCAATAACAGGGACTACTGTTTCACTATCATTTTTTATCTTACCTGCTAAGACGGCCGTGTCAACAGATTTGGAGTCAAGAGACGCGGGTGCTTCTGTCTTCACTGTAGCTGTCGAAGATTTTTTTGCTACGACTTTTTTTGGCTCTGCTTCTACCTTAGCCAAGGCCACTGGTGTACCAAAATGTTGGACAATAAATACCGTAGGCTGATTCTTGTACACCCCGCCTGCGAGGCCAATTCCTATTTCCTTAAAATCAGGATCAATAAGATTAGCATAATGAGACGGACTGTTTTTCCAGGCCCGGACAATATCTTCGGCGCTACTAAAGCCGACCGCCAAATTCTCTCCCGCCACCTGATACTGATACCCCGCTTCCTGTAACCAATTTGCCAGACTCTTATTGTTATTGCTGTGAGCAAAATACTGATTGACAGCCATATCATCTGCCTTATGCTGAGCAGATACATCAAGCTTGGCAGCACTAGCCAAGGTAAAAATATTTTTTTCCTGCCTGGTTCTATTGGTAAGCTCCATGATTTGTCTTTGCTCTTCAGCCAGGACATCGGGCAATACAAATACTCCAACCGGCAATAGGACCACAAACAAAACCATGATTATCTTGGTTAATAAAAAAACCAAGCTATAAAAAACGGCGCGCTTGGCATGCAAGAGATGGGCGTGATGCTTATTGCCCTTATGGGAAATAAAATATTTTTTCAATATTTTTTTCATTTGTATATTATATCATTTTTTTAACAAAAAATCCAGCCCTTATTAGGCTGGATTTTTCTTTTTTAACTATTTATTTCTGAGAAGCGAGATACTTAGCTACCGCAGCTTTGGTAATCGCACCATAATAATTCGTAACGGTTTGACTAGCCGGGAAGAAGCCAAGCTTCTTAAGTTCAGTCTGGAGTTGTCTAACCAGATCACTCTTCTGACCCGGTTTAGTCATCTTAACCAATTCAGAGATAGTTCTGTCAACTACTGGCTTGCCATTCTTATTAGCTAAATATTTCTGGACCGCAGCTTTTGTCATCGAGCCATAGTATTTAGTTGGTTTAAATGTTTTGATGAAGTATCCAGAATTTTTGAGCAATGTCTGAAGTTCCATCACTTCGTTACTAATCTGACCAAATTTAAGCTTAGCGACCAGTTCATCAAGTCTGGTAATCTTTTCACCTAACACCTCTCCGCCAGTTACCGGAATGGTTACTGATTCCGATATAGTGGTGGTGGCTTGTACTACCGATGAAGGGGTACCGAACGTGTCGTAAAATCTAACATAAATAATTTTAAGGCCACTGCCAGCGGTTAGGGTAAATGGCGTAGTAGTCTGATATACTTGCTGTGATACACCAGCAAAATCTGCCGTGTTAGAAATGGCCATACGAGCAGCAGTGCCACCGTTGAGTTTTAAGTTAACTTGAGCAGGACTGGTGTTCGGAATAATACTATCTACAGTAACTGAAAAACCACCAATCGGAGCATTAAATACTGGGGCACCGCCTCCGCCACCACCACCGCCACCCACTGGAGGCGCAACTGGAGCAGCATTAATAACAATTGTATAATTTTCAGAATCAGTAAATTGAGCGGTGTCAGTAGCTGTTATAGTAAAATTATATGTGCCAGCTGTAGTTGGAGTACCGCTAATCACCCGGCTTGCGGCATCGAAAGATAAACCATTAGGCAAGCTACCGGCAGTTAAGCCATACACCACATCCCCTTGGGCATCTATGGCGGCATTAATAGCTTGATTATACGCAGTGCCAACCACTCCGTTTGCTAAATTAGAAACTGGCAAATGGAAAGAGGCTGGAACCGTAACACTGTATCGCTGATATGCTGAGTAGGTATTTTGAACACCATTATCATCAAGGAATGTGTCAATGGCTTTAATGGTAAAAGGAAAGTTGCCTGTAGCCGTAGGTGTACCGCTAATTACTCCTGTAGAGGCATCTAACAAAACTCCCCCCGGTAACGCACCACTCGAAACAGCATAGCTGACAGAACCTCTAGTATTCCCTGCTAAATTTATAGTTTGATTATAAGCAACTCCAAAATTGCCAGCAGGTAGGTTTGTTTGAGGGAGGGTCAGCAAATCAAAAGAAACAAGGCGGTGATCTGATAAATCAGAGACCTGCAAGCTATTATTAGTGCTGCTATAAATAAGATAGGCAGGAAAATTTAATTTAGCTCTATTAGAAACAGTTGCGTCCCCGGTAAAATTCTCGGAACCGATTACCTCAATCGCATCTTCGCCATTAGTAATACCGTCGGCGAGATTGTAGGCAAGGACACGGTTATTTATTGAATCAACTACATATAAAATGGTATCGTCAGAATTAGAAACAATACCATACGGACTATTTAAAGTGCCGGCTAAGATACTGCCGCCGCGATTAGCGCTGCCATGTTGGAAATCAGCCTGACCAAGGACACTGACCGCATCTTCGCCATTGGTAATACCGTCGGCGAGATTATAAGCAAGAACACGGTTGTTCCCCGCATCAGAAACGTATAATTTATTCCCAATGGAATCAAAAAATACTTCGTTCGGTGACCAAAGCGTATTAACACTTACAGAGTCAGTTGATCCATCCTGGTTTAATAATTTATGAGTAAAATCAGCCTGACCAAGGACACTGACCGCATCTTCGCCATTGGTAATACCGTCGGCGAGATTATAAGCAAGAACACGGTTGTTAGTGGCATCAACGAGATACAAAATACCATCAACAGAATTCAAAGACATGCCCCGTGGAGACTGTAAAGTACTAGCACCTACTGCCCCGCCTCTATTAGCATCATTATGATCGAAATCAGCCTGACCAAGGACACTGACCGCATCTTCGCCATTGGTAATACCGTCGGCGAGATTATAAGCAAGAACACGGTTGTTAGTGGCATCAACGAGATACAAAATACCATCAACAGAATTCAAAGACATGCCCCGTGGAGACTGTAAAGTACTAGCACCTACTGCCCCGCCTCTATTAGCATCATTATGATCGAAATCAGCCTGACCAAGGACACTGACCGCATCTTCGCCATTGGTAATACCGTCG
>CAYNEQ010000072.1:0-4823 GCA_964396295.1 uncultured Gammaproteobacteria bacterium | reverse complement strand
CATTTTTTTTGCAGAATCGCAATGCGCGTTTCCAGATCTGGTGGGGCCACATCAACAATCATACCCCATTCAAAACGAGATTTTAGGCGGTCTTCCAGGGCCGGGATAGCCTTCGGTGGTCGGTCAGAGGTCATGACGACCTGTTTATTTTGTTGGTGGAGTTCGTTAAAGGTGTGAAAAAATGATTCTTGCGTCTTATCTTTACCAGAAATGAATTGGATGTCATCGATCAGGAGTAGATCAATATTGCGATAACGGTTTTGGAAGACTTTGGCATTACCATCACGGACTGAAGCGATATAATCATTAGAAAACTTTTCAGCGCTGGCATACATAATACTGATGTTGGGTCTGCCCTTGAGGAGTTGGTTACCAATCGCCTGCAATAAGTGGGTTTTTCCCAAACCTACACCACCGTAAATAAATAAAGGGTTGTACGCTTCACCAGGTTTGTTGGCTACAGCTTGAGCCGCGGCATAGGCCAACTCTGATCCTGGTCCGACAACAAACGTCTCGAAGACGTATTTTGGATTAAGGCCAAATTCACCAACTCGGGGCGGAGGTTTGATTTCATTAGAAGATGGCGAAGGTGAAAATGAGGGCTCGGTATTAGCTGTTGTGCCACCACTTTCCGCTGTGTTTGCAGTCGGCACCGCAGAGATATTTTTAATGTTATACACCTTATACTCCAGTTTTTTAATTGGTTTGCCGGTCACTCGTTCTAGGGATTGAACAATCATTTGATGGTATTTTTTTTCTAACCACGATTGGGTGAATTCAGTCGGGACACACAATACCACATAATTATTTTCAAAAGATAAGATGTCAGTATGTTTAAACCAAGTAACAAAATTTGGTTTGGAAATAGTAAGTTCTATTTCGCCAAGCACAGCCTGCCAGATTTCGTGGTTAGACATAATAATAAAAGCAATTAGATAAGCGAAGTAATCTTATCACACTAAGATGTAACGACCAATAGTAGAGCAAAAACCGTAGCGGGAGTGATTGGGGACAACCTGTGGACAACAGTGATAACTTGACATTTTACGAAATTCATCTTATAATTTCCCTATCATATTAACAATTAAAGATTGTCTATGTCAACCAAAAGGACCTATCAACCAAAAAAAAGAAAGCGCGCAAAATCACATGGCTTCTTAGCTCGAATGAAGACTAAGGGTGGGCGAGGTGTGTTAAGTCGCAGACGTGCCAAAGGTAGAAAGAAACTCACGGTTTCAGACGAACGAAAAGGCAAGCGCACCAGAAAAACCAGATAAACAGACATAAACCCGCCTATAGGCGGGTTTATGATATACTGTAGGTATATGTTTCAGCAGGAAAATCGGTTGAAGAAGGTTAGAGATTTTAATTTGGTTTTAGAACATGGCCGCTGGGTAAACGGACAGTTTTTGGATATAAAAGTTCTAGAATTAGCCAAGAATCAAAAGTTTTTTCCTAAAAAAGAAAACATGGAAAGTTTTCGAAAACAGCTACGGTTAGCCATTTCCGTAGGTATAAAGATACATAAAAACGCGGTTGTGCGTAACCGTGTACGACGACAAATTAGAGAAGTCCTGCGTCTTCTACTTAAGGACGGGAAAATAAAAAACGGCTACTACTTATTAGTCGTTGCAAAAAAGAATATTTTAGATAAAGTTTTTGCTGAAATTAGCCAAGAAACAAAAGTTTTGTTGGATAAAGCAAAAGTTTTAAAACAATTGCCAGCTTCCAATTTCAAATTTCATAGTACTGAATAGATAAGGAAGTAGAAATTAGAAAATTGAAATTATGAAAATAAATAAATTGCTTAACTTTCTCTTAACTCTGCCAAGAAAACCGATTTTATTAGTGATTAAAATTTATCAAAAAACCATTTCTCCGGATCATGGGCCGCTTAAATTTATGTTTCCCAACGGATATTGCCGGTTTTATCCTACCTGCAGTGAGTATGGCTATCAAGTTATTAAAGAAAAGGGATTAATAATTGGTATTCCCAAGACAATTTGGCGTATTATGCGCTGTAATCCTTGGAGTAACGGCGGGATAGACATGCCATAGATAGTTAAAAGCCCCTCAAGCCATACAGTTTATAAAGTAAAGGTGTAAATAAAAAACCCGGCGAATGACCGGATTTTTTATTTTTATCTATTTTTATTGACGTAAACCGCCTAACGGATCACTAGCTCTTGGTGGGGTTGTGCTGCCAGTAACCGTGGTATTACCGTTTACGGTAGTTTGGCCAGGGTCGGCCGCTGGAGGAGTATTATTACCAGTATTTGGGTTTACTTGGTCTGGTGGTGTATCAAGACCCGGGTTGGCTGTGCTGGTAGTGGTCGTGACAGGGTTTCTATCAGGTTGTAGGGGTGGCACAGTATTGTTACCATTATTTTCGTCAGCACCGGTAGGGTTATTATTATCTGATTGTGAGTTGTTAGTGCCGTTTGTGGTGTTGTTAGAATTGTTTGCCCCCGATCCGTTATTTACAGAGTTTGTTGTTTCTGTAAAAGAAGAATTTTTTGGCCAAATGATCCAGACAAGACCGGCTGCAGCCAAAGCAATGAGCAGGCCGATAAGCCAAACCATTTTTTTTGAGTAGCCGGTTTCGTTTTGTTCGATTTCGGACATAGTAAGTATTTAAAAATTAACGAAGATAGTATATAGCCAATCTGATACGTGGTCAAGATTAGCCTTTGATTTTTTCTTTCAACCAGGCCATTACCCTTCGATTTTGAATGGTGAGAGACAGGGTATCAAGAACTTCAGGTTTTTTAAGATTTTCTTCGACAGTTTTGTTGTCGGGGTACGCAGCCTTAATTTGTTTTATTTCTTCATCTAAGTCAGCCTTCTCAGTCTTAATGTTGTTGTCTAAAGCAACTTGGCGAGAGATAAGCGCTGCCTTGACCCGACGTAAGGCCTGTTCGGCAAAATCATTGAAAATTTCTTCCTCGGTTTTTTTCAGGTCTTTGAGGTATTTTTCCAACTCAATCCCTTGGTTAGCCAGACTATATTTTAATTCCTGGAAGATTTTATTTTTTTCCGCATTAATGAGTACATCCGGAACCTCAGAAATTTCACTGGATTCAATTAGTTGATCTAGAATTTCTATTTCTATTTTTTGTTCGTCTTTTTGTTTGGCCTCGGCGGTCAAATTTTCTCGCAAAATATTTTTTAATTTCTCTACATTCTCTTGGCCTAAGGTTTTGGCAAATTCGTCGTTTACTTCTGGATGTTCTAATTTGTATACTTCTTTGACATTGATTTTAAAATCAATGTCTTTGCCAGCCAGATTTTTTTGATAATGATCCTTGGGAAATTTTAGAGAAAATTCCTTGGTGTCATCTTTCTTTAGACCCACTAATTGTTCGGCAAGTCCTGGAATATAATGTGGTTCGCTTAAGTATACTTGGTGATTTGGGGCTTGGCCGCCTTCGACCGGCACTTTATCCAAAAACATTTCCATATTTACTACCACCTTGTCATCTTTAGTGGCGGCCTCAGGCTTGATGATTTCTTTGGTTTGCATTTTTTTTAAATCATTCAAGACATTGTCAATTTCCGCATCAGTAATTTCCTTGGCTTTGTGTTTGACTTTGACGGTAGCCAGATCGCCAAGTTTTATAGTTGGTAATAGGGCAACAGTGGCCGTAAAGACCAAATCATTTCCCGGCGCGATTTTGGTAATGGTAATTTGCGGCATGCCCACAGTATCAAGCTTGGCTTCCTTGGCGGCCGCGAAAAAATTTTTTTCCACAATGGTTTGCATGGCTTCCTCAATAATTTTGATTTCGCCCACCTGTTGTTTTACCATTTCGTATGGGGCTTTGCCAGGGCGGAAGCCTTTGATGGCGGCACGTTCAGAAATACGGACAGCGGCTCCTTCCAGATCTTTTTGATAGTCTTTTGGTTCGACGGTGATGGTGAGTTGAACTTGAGACTTTTCTAGGTTTTTGAGTTCATGTTTCATAGAAATAATTAATAAATAATAGTTAGCAATTAACAAAAATTTTAATAATTTATTTGGGGATTTTACTGGAAAAGAGCTTCGGTGTCAACCGTCCATAAGAGTATGCTATGATAAAAATAAGGTCTGTTTTTCAGGGCTTGAAACAAAGTTCAGGTTCTGGAAACGCTAGTGGAGAGGAAGGTCTGTCATGAGTTTTTCGTATCGCGTTGTGACGGTACAAGGCCGGGTTTATAAACTTCTAGTTTTGCCTCCAGTACAGTTTCCGTGTAATGTGAGTAAAGTCTTGCGTGCGGCTTTGGCGTCTCGTAGACGCGATGGGGACAAAGACCAAACCATATATTATTGGATTATATTTCATGATTCCCACGGTCAAGAAATTGTCTACAAACTCACACAAGCCGAACTAAAAGAAGAGCTCGGCAGGAGAAATAAAGCCGCCAAATCCATATGATGTTAATCCTCTTCCAACACCATCCCGTTGGCCGCTGCTCCACAGAAGCTGGTCGACGGGATCTTTTAATTGATGGAAATTAAAAAGAGCTGTATTAACAGCTCTTTTTAATGTATTCGAAGCTTTATTTAATCAATAGTCCTACAATCAGTAGAGCTACAATGTTAGCCACTTTAATCATTGGGTTAATGGCCGGGCCAGCGGTGTCCTTATATGGATCGCCAACGGTGTCGCCAGTAACGGCAGACTGGTGAGCAAAGGATCCTTTGCCGCCATAATTTCCTTTTTCAATATATTTTTTAGCGTTATCCCAAGCGCCACCACCGGTAGTCATAGAAATAGCCACAAATAAACCAGTCACAATGGTACCGATAAGTAATCCGCCCAAAGCTTCAACGCCCAAGATCC
>CAYNEQ010000071.1:0-4968 GCA_964396295.1 uncultured Gammaproteobacteria bacterium | reverse complement strand
TTTCGCCATAATCATTTTTCATAGTCATCCAAGCTTCAATATCGTACTTGCGATAAGCGGGACCGCCCAGGTCGCCACTGGCCACATCAATCACTCGGTACGGTAATTCCAAACCGTCAATAATCTCTCGTTCAATGGCGAGGAGTTCTTGGTGTAATTTTTCGCTATCTTCCGGCTTGCAGTAGATAAACATTTCCAGCTTGGTGAATTGATGGACGCGATAGAGCCCTTTGCTGGTGCGGCCGTAGGCACCGGCTTCCTTGCGGAAGCAATGTGAGATCGCGGCGTATTTTAGAGGGCCTTTTGATAAATCTAAAACCTCGTTGGCATGATAGCCGCCCATAGTGATTTCGGCTGTGCCAATCAGACTCATTTCTTCGCCTGAGATTTGATAAATTTGATCTTCCTCCCCTCTTGGATTAAAACCAAGACCGGTAAGGATTTCATTTTTGGCAACATCCGGTGTTTCTACGACGGTAAAACCGTGACGGCTCAAAATATCCAGACCATATTGCAAGAGTGCCAAATTAAGTCTGACCAGATTATTTTTGGCAAAATAAAATTTGGAGGCCGCCACTTTTGCGCCTCGTTCAAAATCGATGAGGTCCAGACTAGTTAATAGCTCCTCGTGATCTTTTGGGGTAAAAGAAAAACTCGGTTCTTTCCCGCTCGTATGTAACACAGCGAAATCCTCTTCCCCACCGATTGGTGTATCTGGGTGGGTAAGATTAGGAATTTTAAGCAAATCTTCAAGATATTTTTTTTCAATTTCAGATGCCTTTTCTTCCAGAGCGGCGATCTGGTCGCCAACTTGTCGTAATTTGGCAATTTCCTCCTCGGTTGGCTTGCCTTTGGAGCCGCTTTTTCTTTGTGCGCGGAGGGATTCGATCTCTTGTTGTACCTCTCGTCTTTTTTCGTCTGAAGAGATCAGCTGGTCCAAATCAATTTTGACGTGTCGGTTCTCGCAATTTTTTTTAATTAATTCCTGGTTGTCGCGGATAAACTTTATATCTAACATATAGTTTCGTTTACTGAATATATTTTAATAGCACTTCCCTATTTCTTTTTGATTGAATAATTTTTTTGTTCAAAGGTAATAAGTCCATTTTTAAGGCTTCTTTGTAACTAAACCAGCCATATTCCGAGGCTTCAGCTTCGGCGATTTTTATCTTACCAGACTTAATCGTGCAAATACAAATAAACAGATGTACCTGATAATTGTCTTTCGGCACAGCGGTGGTCATGATATCCGGTAGTTGCTCGATAATATTGACCTTAACGCCTGCTTCTTCCACCATTTCTCGCTCTAAAGTTTGGTAAAAAGAGGTGCCGTCATCCACGCTGCCACCGGGAAATTCCCATTTATTATTAAATTCAGGCCGTAAATCTCGTCGTTTTTGCATAAAAAATTTACCGTCTTTTACCAATATACCGGCTGCGCAAATAATTTGCCTCATTTGGTAGTTTTTCATCAAGAAGTATTTGAGCTGGACAATCATCTTGCCTCTATGACTGACATTATTTTTCTCCAAGCTTGAAATTTCAGAGAATCGTTTTTTTAGTGGCGGGTAATAGAAGATTGAATCATAGCCCATGTCATTTTTAACTTTTGTATCCATGTCTTTGGCAATAAATCCCGAGACTGTGCTGGTAAAGATGGAAAAACTTTCTTGGTCTGGATCATACAGACATCCTGAAGTTTCAAAATAAGCGCCTCTATTTTTTTCTTGCACTCCTTGCAATAACTCTAATACTTTTTTATTTCTGTCTACTCCTGTAGGTCCAAAACGTTTCGATTTTACGCCGGGCGCGCCTTTGAGGTGTTTTATAAAAATACCTGTATCTTCGGCTATGGTAAGGAGGCCGGTTTTTTTAGCAAAAAATCTAGCTTTTTCTAGGGCATTTTGCCAAGTGGTATCATGGGGTTCTTCCACTTCAATTGTATCTAACTTTAAATCTTTTAAATTAACAAAATTAAATTGCAGATCTTGCAATTCAAACATGATTTCTTTAAATTTTTCTTTATTAGTCGTGGCTATCAGTATTTTCTTCATAGATTTGTTGTGGACTGTCATTTCCCGCTTTTATTTTTGAGCTTTTATATATCTCTGGTTTGTATGGGCTAAGGCGGACTATTTTGATCTTAGGATCAATACTTTCTTTTAATTTATCAACGAAGGCGGCTTGATCATATCCTAAGGCAATAATATCTGGAGCTTCTTCTTTGATGGCCAGATATCTGTCGGGTCCAAGATTGCCGAGACGAACCTTGTCGGCAATGTGTAGTTTTTGTATCGCTTCCAGCCTTTCATTTTCGGTAAAAAATGGTTTTTTGCCCTTTACTTCACCGGTGATTTCGTCCCGTGATACAACTACGATTAAATAATCGCCATGGCCTTTAGCTTCTTTGAGCATATGGATATGCCCGGGATGAATGACGTCAAACGTGCCAAAAACCATGACCTTTCTCATAATCGAAATGAGTGAATAAGATATTAAGCTTGCTCAATTATTTTTGAGCGAAGCTCATATACGATTACTGTTCTGTTTTTTGTTCCGGTTTGAGTGTGGGGAATAAAATCACTTCTTTTAAATTCTGTACATTCATGAGTAGTTTTACTAATCGGTCTATACCCATACCGAGACCAGCCGTAGGCGGCATGCCGTGCTTGAGAGCCGTAACAAAATCTTCGTCATACGGCATGCTTTCTTCATCTCCAGCCGCGGACAGACGTTCCTGTTCCTTAAATCTGGCCTCTTGGTCCAGCGGGTCATTAAGTTCTGAAAACCCATTACAGAGTTCGTTGCCACCCACACACACTAATTGCAGTCGTTCTACATACCTGTTATCATCAGCTTTTCTTTTTGCCAAAGGGGATAGTTCAACCGGATGATCGATCATAAAGATCGGGTTAATAATGTGCGGTCTGGCATAGGTCTTATAAATCTCATCAACCATTTTTCCGTAGCCGGTCTGTTCGTCTACGCCTTCGATATGGAGGGGTTTGATTTTTTCGTATAAGGTTTTTTGGTCAGGAAAATCTTCAATATCAATCTTGGCAAATTCTTTAATAATTTCCCGCATGGTTTTGCGTGGGTACGGAGGTGTAAAATCAACTTCGTCCTCCCCTACTTTAAATTTGAGCGGTAAACCGGCAGCAGTAATAATTTTAGGCAATAAGTCTTCGACCAGATTCATTAAATCTTGATAGTTGGCGTAAGCCCAATAAAACTCAATTTGGGTAAATTCTGGGTTGTGATTATTATCAATACCTTCATTTCTAAAACATTTGGCAATTTCGTAGACTTTTTCAAAACCGCCGACAATTAGCCGCTTTAAATATAATTCAGGGGCGATACGCAAATAGAGTGGTATATCAAGCGCGTTATGATGAGTGGCAAATGGTTTGGCTAAAGCTCCGCCGTAGAGAGTTTGTAATACCGGCGTCTCGACTTCATAAAAACCTTTATTGTCAAAATAGTTTCTAATTTCTCTGACAATTACGCTGCGAACTTTGGCGATTTTCATCGAATCATCGTTGGCAATTAAATCCAAATACCTCTGCCTATATCTGATTTCAATATCTTGTAAACCATGGAATTTCTCCGGCAGTGGCAATAGTGATTTGCTTAAAATTTCGTATTTTTTTACCAAGATGGTCAGCTCACCTTTGTGGGTAATAAATAGCTCGCCTTCCACATATAAAAAATCACCCAAATCAAAATATTTGGTAAATAATTTATAGAGATCTTTGCCAAGTTCTTTTTCAGAAAAAGCCAATTGGATTTTTCCGCTCTCGTCTTTTAAATGAGAAAAAGTAATTTTGCCCATTTCTCTTTTTGAGATCAGTCGTCCGGCAATAGTCACGATTTCTTTTTCTGGTTTGGCGAGAACTTCAGAAATAGCGACATGGTCTTTTGTAATGCTCGGGTACGGATTAATACCCATAGTTCGAAGCTGTTCGAGACGTTCCAGGCGAACAATATCTTCTCTGATTTCATTAGTCATAAAACAATTTCGTGGTTAGTTTATTTCCAAGATTTCATATACTTGTTTTCCAGCGGGTGTGTGTACCAGGACTTCTTCGCCAACTTTATGTCCCATAAAAGCGCTACCCAAGGGAGATTCGTTGGAAACTTTACCGGTTAACGGATCAGCTTCTTGAGGCCCGACAATAGTATAGGTTTTAGTTTTGTTGTTGGTTTTTACGGTGACCGTGGCCCCGATAATAACAGAAGTTTGTTTTTTATGTTGAGTATTAACCACTTGGACATTATCTAAAAGGTATTCCAATTCCTGGCGGCGTCCATGTGCCCAAGCCATCTCTTCTTTGGCCTGTTGGTATTCGGCATTTTCGGATAAATCTCCGTGCTGTTTTGCTTCATCGATGCGGTTAGCAATATCAGGGATTTTTTTATTTTTTAAGGTATCAAATTCTTCTTGTAGTTCTTGTAAACGTTCTTTACTTACGTACTGGACTTGTTCCTCGGACATAGGATTATTTCAATTAATATAGCTTAAAAACAGACTTTAAAAGTATAACATATCAGCTTAAAAAATCAAACCTAATTGGCATATTTTTTACCCCACCAGGCAAGAAAATCCCGGGCAATGGGTTGGGAGGCTGAGGCGCCCTCTACCCCTTCTTCTACGAGCACGGTTACGACAATTTTTGGATTTTCAAGCGGTGCAAAAGAAGTAAACCAGGCATGGTTAGCTTTATTGGCGTTCCATTGCGCAGTACCTGTTTTACCGCCCGAGGCAAAGGACAGGGTTTTCATCATTTGGCAACTGCCATAGATAACACAATCCCGCATTCCCTCCCGGACAATTTCTAAATTGCTGCCAGAGACCGGAACTTTGTAGCCTTTAAATTGCAAATTGGTTTTATTGTGGGTAAGCGGATCTTCAAGAGACTCGGCAATATGCGGTTGCACCACGGTGCCGCCATTTGCCACGGCCGCGGT
>CAYNEQ010000070.1:0-5016 GCA_964396295.1 uncultured Gammaproteobacteria bacterium | reverse complement strand
TCGGACCCGGTCAAGTAGTTGGTCAAGCAATAGAGTCTTATAACGGCACAGAAATTGGCAAAGTAATGACGTTTGTAAATGTTAGTTATTTTGACGGTAAGTATTCGGATGAAGGCTTGTCTTTTGAGAATTTTTCTGATCAGGTAAATACAGGGTTAATTTTAAGCGATGGAAAGACCTTTAATATTTTTGGCAGTCCAACAAACACAACTAGCACAATCCCGAATACATCCAGCACACCGGTAATTACTTTTGATGCCCTCGGCAATGGCTTCTTTGCCGGTACTTTGACCGCAAACGCCATAAGTGCTAACCAGATTGAAGGTCTTAATATTATTGCGAACCAGATATCCATTCTTTCCAGTACCGTGGGGCAGCTTGGTCAAGCAACCAGTACAACTTCTACAATGATCGTAGGTGGACTTGAGACTAACTCCCTAGATGTGGCTGGCGTGGCGCAATTTTTGAATGACCTAAGTGTGGCAGGTACCAGTACATTTACCGGCACTATGAATGTGAATGGTGATGCTAGTTTTGCCGGTAATATTCAAATGCTCAATTTGACGGTTGCAAATATTAACAGTCCGGTAATCAGCTTTATTACTTCTAGCCTGGAGTCACTTTCCTTTGGGTTGGGTGAGGCTACTACGAGCATTGCTAATTTATTGCAGCGTTTGGATGCAAATGAACTCGCTATCGCCATGTTTGCTTCCACTACTAGCTCCAGTTCGCAGTCGCTTGATATGAATATGTTGACTGCGGGCCAAGGAATTGTGTTTGAGTACAATGTGATGTTTAGAGGTGGTTTACAGGTGGATGCTATCAGCTCAATTACGGGCACTACTACTTTTATGAACGATGTATGGTTCTTTGGCAGACCATATCTCAACGCGGACTCAGGCGGTTATGCGGTCGTGGCCTCAGGCACGAGAGAAGTGGCGGTTACCTTTGAAAGTGAATATATTGAAAAGCCCGTTGTACAAGCGACCATATCATTTAGGAATGCCACCAGCACGGCCAGTTCAACCGAGGATATTATTATTGAAGATATTATTAATAATATTGTCACAAGTACTGACTGGAGATTATTGGAAAATAGAGAAAATGCCATTTTTGATCTGGATATTCGGTATATTGTCACACGAGTTAGTACGACAGGGTTTGTTATTCGGTTGAATAAGCCGGCACCATTTGATGTGGAGTTTGATTGGCTAGCCTTGGCAGTGAAGAATCCAAAGATTTTTGGCATAGTCACGAGTACCGAAATCGAGTTGGTAGTACCTGAAAATATGGCTGAGCCACCGTCTGACAATTCTGAAATTTTAGAAGGTTTACCGGAAGAGCTGTCTCCTGTGCCTGATAACGGAGATTCACAAACTGGCACTCCAGATGTTGTTCCACTTGTAAATACAAGCACAACAGAAGAAAACAGCGCTGATACGCAAGCGGTCATAAATACAGATACACAGCCTGTCAGTGAGCCTGCGGACCCGCAACTACCTCCAGAACCGCCTAACGCCCCCCAAGAAAGCGGCACAAGCACTAATTTGTGAAAATAGTTAACGCGGATGTTAGGGAATTTGCCTAAATATCCACAGTTGGTTTGCGTGGTTAGTTGTGGTATAATTTCCGTAGCTTTATTTGTAAAGGTCGTTGTGATATTTAAGATATTTAAAAAATTAAAATAATTTATTAATTTTTATATGCCATCAAGTAATCTCAAAGGAGTTTTAGCAGTGTTAGCCGTGCTAACCGTTGTCTTAGCCGGTAGTACGGGTATGTTATACAAACAAGTGCGTGGTTTAAAAAATAATCCAAATCAACAAGCGCAAGAAGAAAATGCAAAAATTATTGAAAGCGTTGGTAAATTGGTATTGCTTCCAGAAGGAGAAGCGCCAACTATCGCCACCGTGACTGACCCAGATAAATTAAAAGCTGAGCAGGCGTTTTTTGCCAGAGCTATGGAAGGAGATAAAGTTTTAATCTATACCCGAGCTTTAAAAGCTATCATGTATCGTCCTAGTGAAAATAAAATTATTGAAGTTGCACCACTCGTAATCGGCAATCCTAACCAAACTCCTGCCGCTCCAACAACAAATCAATAGCGAGTTAATTGAGGGAGCAAAAAGTTATTATCTATGGCAATAAAAAAAATAGCTGTATTTATAGCCAGCTCTCTCGCGTTAGTGGCCGGAACGGTAGTGTTAGCCGAAGATTTTACTTCAAATAATTTTATCAATTCTAGTCCGGTTATTGATCTAACCGGAGGGAAATCCACATCTGCAAACTTCCAACTATTCAGTGGTACCGGCCAGATAATAATTGGGGAAAATTCCAGCAGCGCTTTTAAAAGCCATGCTGGTTTTTTTTATTTCCCTTCAGTCAGTAGTCCTATTTTGTCAGCCACGGCCGGCAATGCGCAAGTGGCGCTAAGTTGGACTGCTGCGGTTGGTAGTCTAGGGTTTAACATCAGTGGTTATCAGATTGGCAAATCAGCAAATTCAGGAGGACCCTATGTCTTTACTGGCGTTGGGAATGCATTAACCGGCACGGCTCTTGCCCTCAATAATGGTACTACATATTATTTTGTCGTCCGTGCCTTAGATTTCTTTGGTGAGCCGATAGTCACTTCAACTGAAGTGTCGGCGCAACCAACGGCGCCTGCCGGTGGTCCGGGTGGAGCTGGGGGTGGCGGTGGGGGAGGAGGCGGTGGAGGGGGTGGAATTAATAACCCAACCAATGTAATTTTTTCAGGACGGGCCTATCCAAAAAGTACGGTAACACTCCTTAAAGATGCGCAGGTGGCAGCCTCAACAGTGGCTGGCGCAGATGCTAATTTTCAAATCAGCCTGAGCAATCTGTCTGCAGGTAATTATATTTTTTCTGTATATAGTGAAGATAGTACCGGAAACAGATCTAGCTTGCTTAGTTTTCCGGTTGGGGTAACTGCCGGTGCGACGACAAATGTCGGGGGAATTTTCATTGCCCCTACTATTAATGTAGACAAGAGTCAGGTAAAACGTGGTGATAATTTGGCGATTTTCGGACAGACCACCCCAAGCGCTAATATTACCATTGTGGTCAACTCAGATAATGAGATCTTTGCGCAAGCTAAAAGTGATGCAAACGGAGCCTATCTGTATAACTTGGATACAAGTCCGCTCGAAATCGGGGAGCATTCTACCAAATCGAAAGCTGCCGTAAGCAATGAGATCAGTAGTTTTGGTAAATCAGTTGGTTTTAGCGTGGGTACCAAGAATGTGAGTAAAGAAAATAATAAAACGTCTTTCCTTAAGGGTGATCTAAATAAGGATGGTCGAGTTAATCTAGTCGATTTTTCGATTGCCGCGTTTTGGTATAAACGTCCTATTAGCAGTACCTTTGATCCGATAGAGGAGGAGCGATTAAATGGAGATGGTAAGCTTGATTTGACTGATTTAAGTATCATTGCCTATTATTGGACAGGATAATTAGTGATGAATTAAGAATTATGAACCATGAGTTAACCATTAAAGAATTTGAATATAAATTTTTCCGGCAAATTTTAACGGTTATTTTTTTTAGTTCTTTGTTTGTAGTAACTCGGGTGCAAGCAGCTGGATTTTCCTTCAGCTCTCCTGCTAAGATAGGTGTAAGCCAAGAATTTCAGGTCGATGTAAAGGTAAATACACAGATGGAACAGGTAAATGCTTTGGAGGGTAAAATCACTTATGATGCCAAGTTGCTATCTCTAGAAGAAGTAAGGGAAGCTGGAACAGTTATCAGCCTGTGGGCCAAAGACCCGGCTCAGAATAAAAGTGCGGGCGCTATCGAATTTTCAGGTATAACTCCCGGCGGTTTTAATACGGCAGACCAGCCTAAAAATATTTTTTCTTTGGTGTTTAAAACACGAGATCAGGGAAATGTTACTATTACAGGGCAAAATTTTATTGCCCTTCGTAATGATGGCCAGGGCACGAGCGCACAAGTGAGTGAGCCGCCAGCTGCAACAATCCGTATTGACGCTGACGTTTTGTCTTCTAGCCCCGTATCCATAATTGAAGATCAAGATCCTCCTGAATCGCCATTTATACAAATTATTCAGGATCCAAGCATTGAAGAAGGGAAATGGGTGGCAGTTTTTTACGGACAGGATAAAAAATCAGGCATCAATCATTATGAGATAGCTGAGCAAACCGGAAAGAAAGTTTCTGATTATAACAAGTTGTCTTGGAAAATAGCTCAGAGTCCCTATCTTTTATCTGATCAATCGAGGCGAAGTGTGGTTTATTTGAAAGCTGTCGATAACAAAGGCAATCAAACAGTGGTGACTGTGTCGCCAGCCGCATCTCAACTATATAAGAATGTTTGGTTTTGGTGTATAATTGTATTATCATTATTTGTTTACTTGGGAGGGAAATTATGGCACAGAAAAAATCATTCAATGCTTCGTCGTTAAAGAAAATTTTTTTTGGTTTTATATTTTTTTCTTCTTTTTTTGTTGCGACTAATACCTTTGCCGCAACGTTATATTTTTCTCCAAGTTCTGGCAGTAAACAATTAGGTAAGAATTTTACGGTGTCAGTATATGTATCAAGCGCTGACCAAAGCATGAATGCTGCCTCGGGAGATATCACAGTAGACAGTGATCAGTTACAAATAGTTTCTATTTCCAAATCAGGCTCAATATTTTCTCTTTGGGCGCAAGAGCCTTCGTTTACCGCCGGTAGCGCCAAATTTGAAGGCATTGTGTTAAATCCTGGTTATCAGGGTTCTGGTGGCAAGTTGCTTTCTATTACCTTGAAACCAAAAGCATCCGGTGAAGCTGAAGTTCGTCTGACAAACGGATCAGTCCTCGCCAATGATGGTAATGGCACAAATATCCTCACCTCTTTAGGCTCAGCCCGATTTACTATTGAAGGCCCGGGCAGTGAGCCAACTACCCCTGAGCCAACTCCTGCCCAAGTCACTGACGTGCCTGCTGCGCCAAGGGTGAGCTCTGATACGTGCAATAATCCCGATGGTTGGTGTGCGGGC
>CAYNEQ010000069.1:0-5045 GCA_964396295.1 uncultured Gammaproteobacteria bacterium | reverse complement strand
TCTAAACTCATATCTGGTAATTTTTCTTTTCCATATACCCAATCTAAAACCATATCTTGAGAACCTTGATTCATTTTATATTCTGATCCTATTTTGAAATTTTCTTTCATAAAAAACTATTGACGATTAATCCATTTTTGAAAATCTTCTTGCGACCCACCCTTCCAATCATTCTCTTCGGGATATACATTTGTATCGGGATTTGGTTTAGCGATCTTTCCAGAAAATTCATTAGATAAATCATCTTGAAGTTCGAGTAATCTTTTCCAAGAAAATTTTCTACCAGGTATCTCGTTTACTTCTATAATATAATCTTGTTTGTGTACTAACCCATCTTTTGGACCATCAACAGTCTTAATTGTTGCAATGCCGCCATCAATATCATCAAGAGGGTGATCAAAAGATTCTTCTCTTGGAATATAAATCTTACTTCCGATTATTGGTATTTACTCAGTTTCTTTATTTTCCTGAAAGTTTTGAATTTCATTCGTAATATAAATAAATTTCTTCGCAAAAATTTTAGTCTTTGCAGAAAATGTATTTTGATCATCATTGTCTATCACAATCTCTGCTGATGCACCAGCGTGATCAATTTTTCTCTTCAAAGGGTATGTAATACCATTCTTATCAAGTAATGTTTGTAATTGATTAGTGTCACCATCTGTCCAAAGAGTAATATTTTTCCCTTGCGACTCAAGATCTTTTAACGTATTTAATGTATCCTGATTTAATTCTTCACCATTAAACAACGTTCCTTCTATGTCACAGTAAACCCCTTCGATATTTTGCCCTTTCATAACCTCTGGAACATTCTGGCGAATTTGTAAAAGAAATTCTACAATTTCTCTATCGGTTTTATTTTCAAGTGCTGGAAAATATTCTTTTGCTTCAGAAATTAAACTTGGAAGATTTCTTGCTTCATTTTCTGGAAGTGTATCAAACTGTTCTATTGAACTAATATGTATTTTATGCAGAAGATAACTAGTTTTATTTAGTATTTCTTTATCTTGAATTTCTTGAAGATTTTGTTCACTATCTTTTGTTTCAATCACTTCACTATTAATTGTTCTTATAAGATCGTCTGGAGTAAATGGTAACCTCAAAAACTTCACATTGTCTTTAGCTAACAACAATGCGACCTTTGGGTTATCTGATTTTAATTTATCTTCACTCTGAAAAGAATAAATGATAAATTCTTTGTTTGAATCTTTCCTAACAAGACTTTCTGTCTTATCAACACCGATTCCATCAATATTTACTAGTGCAATATTTTCTAATCCTTTGAAATCTATATTTTCCAGAGCCTTTTTCAAAGAATCTATGAAGTTTTTATTATTATCATAAAAATCAATTTTTGTTTGGGGTAGATTTTGTTTGTCAAATTGTTTTCGCTCATTCTCAATTTCATCTTGCACCAACGAACCTACATCGTCAGTGTAGTCAACAGATCTGAGGTTTTGTTTAACATCAAGAGCCTCCTGATATTCCTCTATCCCTTGTTCCTTTGCAAGCATTTCCTGTGCCTTTTCAGGGTCAGTTTTTCTAATGACCCCATCTTTACCCTTTGATAAGATAATCTCTTTAGAACTTTTTTCAAAATCATCAGTTTCTACAGTGATTTTAATAATTTTCATATCCAAATCTTCTTCAATGCTTAAAATTTTTACAGGAGCAGCAGCTTTAAAACTTGTTCTGGGGTGCCATGAGTTATATGATGCTGTCAGTTGTTCCAAAAATTTAATACTATCTATTGTAACCAACTCTTCTCTATTTTTATTATCCAAAACAGATACATCGATATATTTATTCCATTTAGTAGCGTTCCCGTCATCATGCCAAGTAAAAGAAGCTCTCACTCCTTCAGCGGTCGATCTCTTAGAAAGAACAAATGTCTTGTCGTTGTGTATTTTAAAATCAACAAGAGAGTAGTAAACATCTTTTATGGGATAGTTAGCTTCATTCTTTTGTTTATTTCTTAGAATTTTTTGAAGACATGCTTCAATTTCTTTTTCTTTACGACCCTCTTTTTGGATAGTTTCTGCTTTTTTATAAAGTGTAGTTTGCTGTTTCTCATTTAATACTTGCTGCGCCTTTTCAGGGTCAGTTTTTCTAATTTCTTTTAAATCCTTCGCGAGATTGTCGCGATATTCTTTTGCATTAAAATTTTCCATATAGTCTTTGTATAAAAAGTAAATAATTATAATGGAGAGACAACACCATTTTACCCCCCCATTGCGAAGTCAATGGTAACTTAATTCTATCATTTTTTAACTTTTAAAACCATAGTCCCGCCCACCAAAAATCCAAAAAAGAAGTCCGCCGTGCCTCCTCCCGCACCCTCCGGCACGGCGGGAATCTCCCGCCAGAAATTTCAAAAAAATTAGTCTCGGTTTTGCGAATCCTCCCTCCCGCAAAATTGCTTCGCAAAACCGAGTCCGTATTTGCATTTAGCGTTTCCCCGCACCTTCCATTCTTGGAAAGCTCTGTGCTTCGCACAGAGGCGCGTAGCGCACGGATGTGCGATTAGCTTCGGTTTTGAAATAGGTTCGGATTTGGTAAAATAAAGGCACCAAGATCAACAAAACCGTTGTGAAAGCAGCGGTTTTGTTGTATAACCAAGGCATGAACATGCTTGGAAGCCTGGATTATAAAATGCGTCACCCTTTCCAAGATCCTGATCGGGTAAAACAAATTCATGAGAAGGTAGAGCTTCTCATGGAAAAAGAGCGTCCTAATCCAGAAGACTTTAGGGGTATTGTTCCCGATCAACAAATCGATAAAGACATCAAAAACGTCACCATGCTTGAAAAGCGATGGAGTGAGCGGGGAGACCCTGAGGAGCTCGAGGTAAAACGAAAGGCTGATATTGCGGAATATATAATCTATAAATTGTTGGCGTCATGGGTAAATCAGAAGGCTATACCTCTGCTGTCATCAAAGCCAGACGATTACTTGCGAGGCATTGATCTTATTATTGAGTCTGATATGCCAGAAGATAGTGGTGACAAGGTAAACCATCTTGGGCTTGGCATTGATATTGCTCTTGCAAGTGAAAAAAAGCGAAGTAATTCGTTCAAGTTAAAAACTGAGAAAGTGAGAGAGATTCTTCTATCTGGAATGTTGGACGAGGCTCGTTATGTCTCTAGTGGTTCTTACGAGGGAACCATTAAGAATTTGCCGTACCTTATTCTATCGGTAGCACCTTCTCATGTGGAAGAGCTTTTGTCGCTAGCATCGTCACGACAGGTTACCGAAAAAGAGGAAGGCCACATTTTAAAACATATCGTTGCTTATCAAATAATTCGACAACTTGGATCTTATTACCAATTTAGCGAAAAAATGGGACGGGTTGAAATGTCGCGTTCATATGCGCTTGCACTTAATCTTGCCCATGACCTATTTGGTCACCTTATTGACGAATTAAAGACCCGGTCAGAATTGTGGGAGCGGGTCTCCACAGATGCCGGTGTTCAGGATATAGAAGGATTCTGTATCGAACTTGATGAACAGAAAGCATTTTCTCAAAACTAACGCTTGGTACCATTTAGTATGAAAAAGGTAAACATTCCAATTCTCTTCGAAACCGATGACCTGCTGGTAATCAACAAGCCGGCTGGTTTGATCGTGCACGGAGACGGCAAACATGACGAGCCGAGCGTGGTTGATTGGGTCGTGAAAAAGTATCCAGAGACTAAGGGTGTCGGGGAGCCGATGACGATCGAGCATGAAGGTGAAGATATTCCAATCGAGCGATCAGGAATTGTCCATCGTATTGATCGCGATACGTCAGGTTGTCTCGTTATTGCAAAGAACCAGGATACATTTCTGTTTCTCAAGGAGCAATTCAAGGAACACACGATAAAGAAAAAGTACGTTGCCATTGTCTATGGGTGGCCACGCGACGAGCGTGGACTGATTGACCAACCGATCGGCCGCTCAAAGTCTGACATTCGCGCTTGGACAACCAAGGCGGGAACCCGCGGAACTATGCGACCAGCAACAACGCGATTCTCGGTCAGGAAAAAGTTTGAATTCGACGGAGCAAAGTATGCAATCGTTGATCTGTATCCTCAGACGGGTCGTACGCATCAGCTGCGTGTCCACTTGGCGCATCTGGGTCATCCGATCGTGGGGGATCCGCTGTATGCCGGCAAACGCGAGACATTGTTGTCGATTCATCGCACAGCTTTGCATGCCGAGCGGATTACGTTCCAGCTGCCGGACGGCAGGGAACAGGAGGTGCAGGCGCCCCTGCCAGAAGACCTTGCCTCTTTGATAAAAGTGTGATAAGGTAAGCGGGTTATCAGCTTGATATACCTTTAGCCGCAGCAGTATCTTCGGGATCAGTTGCGGAGTGAGGATCTTATTTATGAACAACGTTACGACAGCATTTATCGGACGCGATGTCGCAAATCGAAAGAATTTGGACATCCGAACCGGCGACACCGTCCGCGTGTCGGTAAAAATCGAGGAAAAGGGAAAGACTCGCGTACAGATGTTCGAAGGATTGGTGATCGCGCGCAAGCACGGAACCGAGGCCGGAGGAACGTTTACGGTTCGCAAGGTATCCCACGGAGTAGGGGTTGAACGAATCTTCCCATTGTACTCTCCAAGCATCGAAAAGATCGAAGTAATCCGCCGAACGTCAACGCGACGATCAAAGCTTTACTTCATCCGCGAGAAGGTCGCACGCGACATTCGCAAGAAGATGCGAAACTTCGTCGAATTCTTCTCGTCATCAGCCGACTTGGCACAGCCAGAGGAAATGATGGAAGAAGTTGCCGAGGAAATTGCAGCAGCCGAAGACAAGGCAGCAGAATAAGTCTTATAAAAAGCGCCCAGTGGCGTTTTTTATTTTTTTATGTATACTGTCGGACGTGTCAGATATGCACGAGTGGCGAAATTGGTAGACGCACTACCTTGAGGTGGTAGCGGGGTGACCCATGGAGGTTCAAGTCCTCTCTCGTGCACCAAGTAAAAACACCCTTTGGGGTGTTTTTACTTGGTGTCTCTATTTTACCAAGCTCGCACCTATTTTCAAAATC
>CAYNEQ010000068.1:0-5215 GCA_964396295.1 uncultured Gammaproteobacteria bacterium | reverse complement strand
TGTTGCGGATTATGTTGGGTAATTTAACGACCGAACAGGACTCAATCATTGATCGGGCGCTGATTGAAACCTATGCGAAAAAAGATATTACCCCGGAAGCAGACCTGAGTGTAGTGCAGCCGCCGATTATTCAGGATTTACAAGAAATTTTAGAAGGTATGGAAGGTTCGGCTGACCTGGTCTTGCGACTTAAAAAATATACGGAAGGTACGTTTAGTGGTTTGTTTAATGCGCCAACCAACGTTGATATGAAAAATCAGTTGGTGGTTTTTAGTGTGCGTGATTTGGAAGATGAGTTGCGACCAATGGCCATTTATGCCATTATCAATTATATTTGGAATGTAGTCCGGTCAGAACGTAAAAAAAGAATTCTAGTTATTGATGAAGCTTGGTGGCTCATGCAGCATGAAGACAGCGCGCGCTTTATTTTTGCGCTCGTCAAGCGCGCCCGTAAATATTATCTGGGTGTCACTACCATTACGCAGGATGTGAATGACTTTTTGAAATCGCAGTATGGCCAGGCGATTGTGACCAATTCGGCGCTGCAGTTATTATTGCGTCAATCACCAGCGGCCATTGATTTGGTACAGAAAGTGTTTATCTTGACCGAAGGCGAAAAATATTTACTCTTGGAAAGCGGAGTTGGGGAGGGCATATTTTTTGCCGGCAATAAACATGCGGCCATTAAAATCGTAGCTTCATATACTGAAGATCAGTTGGTAACCACTAATCCGGAACAGTTGCTGGAAATTGAGCGGTCAAAAAAGGAATTTGAACAACAAGCGCAATAATGTAATATTTAAGATTTTATTATATGTCTCTGCGGGCTCGGATTTTTATCATCATCAGTATTATTGTGTTGATAATCCTGTCTGTTAGTATTTTCTTAGTGGTCAGAAATAAAACTAAGATTGCGGTTAATAATACGCCGATCAATTCTGAAAATAATTCTGGAAATCAGGGCAATCAGCCTGGCGCGTCAGGTAATCCGGCCACTCAAATTCCGGAAGGTTTACCGGTTAAACCATTAACATCTGTGGAAATTGAGCAGAATGGGGTGAAGCAGTTGGCCAAAGTATTCGTTGAGCGATATGGCACTTATTCTACTGATAACGAATTTCAAAATATTATAGAAAGTGAGCCGTTGGTTACGAAGGCGTTATGGTCAAAAATTAGTACTGGCATTAATGCTAAAAATTCTCAGTCGGAATTTTTGGGGCTCACTACTAAAGTTGCCAGTGTACAGTTGAGTAGCTGGACAGATGCCAAAGCGGTCTTAGACTTGAAAACCATGAGAAATCAAGACAAAAATGGGGTGGAGTCTACTCGGTATCAGGATGTAACCGTAGAAATGGTGAAGGAAAATAATGTTTGGTTGGCAAATAGTATTGCCTGGAAATAAAATTACACAGGCTAAAGCCTGTGTAATCTCACTATGAAAAGTCTAGGAGGGTGGTTCAAGGATCTATTGTTTCCTAAATTTTGTGTTTCCTGCAATCGTGAGGATGTTTGGTTATGTGATCGGTGCGCAAAAGTAACTTTAGAAAAAGAAAAGCTGCCTCAGGAAAAAATGAGCTTAACTACTCCTAATGCGGATAAGGTAATAGCCTTATTTCATTTTGGAGAAAATAATATATCGGCACTTATTAAAATGCTGAAATACAATTCATTATCAGAGATTGGGGTAGAGTTTGAAAAAATTATTGCCGGTGTAGAGCTTGCGTTGCCACTTCAAGATTTTGTCATTATACCTGTGCCGTTGCATGTCCGACGTGAACGAGAGCGAGGCTTTAACCAAGCCGCAATATTGGCGCAGGTGTTTGCTAAAAAATTTGACTTAAAAGTAGGAAGCCAATTGCAGCGAAGTATATATACCAAACAGCAGGCCACCTTATCAGCAGCTGAGGGAAGTGTTAATTTGCGAGAGGCGTTTATTTATAACCACGGTAATGAGCCTGTGCCTGAAAAAGTGTTGTTAGTTGATGATGTGTATACCACTGGGGCGACTATGGACGAATGCGCTAAGGTGTTAAAACAACAAGGGGTGCAGACTGTCTGGGGCTTAGCTTTAGCTCATGGCGGTTAATTATATGGGCAGCAGGGCCCGAACTACCGGATTAATTCTATCTACGCTCCAGACCGGGTCCCACACTACTTTGACTAACACCTTTTTAACACCCGGTACAGTTTTCATCTCTTCTTTAATTTGTTCGATAATGCTGGTGCCATACGGACAGCCAGTGCTTGTTAGTGTTATAGTAACTGTAGCGGTATTTTTTTTAATTTCTACATTGTAAATCAGGCCAAGGTCAACCAGGCCGATACCGATTTCAGGATCGATAATATTATTGAGTTGCGACCAGTAACTCTCAGTTCGTTGCTCGCGGGGAGTAGGGATTATTTTTTTGCTCATGAATTTTATTTATAGCTGATGTGTTGCAATATGTCGGCAAACAATTGATCGTTGAGGGTAGAATAAGTTTTTGCATCCAAATCGCCAGCCGGATTATACATCATAGTAAAGTTAAGTATATGGTTTTGATAGAGTGTGGCGCCTTGCCAAACCACCATAGCGTCATCTATTTTATAGACAAAAAATTTCTGGTCATTAAAAGTTTGATAATGACCATTGTCTTTAATCGCATCCGCATCAAGGCTGGTATTACCCAGATTCGCCACGACGCCTTCCAGGGTTTTTTCATCTGCAGTTGGATCGACTAATGAGACTACCAAAGTAACAAATTCAGCGTTCCTCTTCTTGTCATAAGTTTGTTCCGGCTGAATACTGAGTACATGTCCGTACTGGTTTGGGTCTCCAGGCTGGAAGGTTTTTACAATCGCTCCTTTTCCATAAAAACCTTTGGCTGGGTAGCTAACAATGGCTGCTGTGCCCGGTATGGTCAGTCTTGCGTCAAAGACAGTGGTAGGTGGTTGATTTGTTTCTGGTTGGGTAGACCGTCGGACGGTGTTATTTGCTGTGGTAGTAGGGGTCTGATTGCTGTTAGTAGGGCTACTTGTGCTTGAACAGCCTTTGCCAATTAAATATAGAACTACTAGTACGCCGAGGATGATAATTAGTTTTTTCTTCATACGAAAAATTAAAGATATAATGAATATATGCTATTACTTTTTTGCGTGTCTGACAACCGTAGGACTTGTTATCATTTTTTGCAATCCGTCCCAGCCCAATAAGGCGCATTTAGTCCTGGCAGGGCTGACAGTCGTGCCTAGTAAATCATATATTATTTTAGGTTTTATTTTTTTTAAAACGCCAGTAGTTTTGCCCAGGCTATAATCTGTAAGCAGAGACATGGCCGCCTGGCTTATCGCGCAACCGGTGCCGATAAAGGCGATGTCTGTAATTTTATTTTTTTCTATTTGTATATCAAGAGTCAGCGTATCTCCGCAGAGAGGATTATATACAGAAATAGTAGCCGCAGGTTTGGCTAGTCTGCCGTTATGATGCGGATGTTGGTAGTGGTCAAGTATGTTTTCTGTATAAATATCCATAGTAGAAAGCTTGGAAGGCCTACGAAGCTAGTAAGGCTTAGTTTGTAATTTTAAATATTTTTAGAACTTTTTTTAAGGCTTTTTCTGCCGCGTCAATATCTTTGGTTGTGTTATAGAGATAAAAGCTTAGTCGGGCGGTGCCATTTTTTTCCAGCCGATGTATGAGCGGTTCAGCACAATGAAAACCAGAGCGAATGGCTACGCCTTCTTGATCGAAAATAGTGGCAATATCATGGGGGTGAATGCCGTTAATGCTAAAAGATAGAACATTGCCAGAAATTTTTGAATCTTGTGGAGAAAAGACAGTTGCCTGCGGGTATTTGGCAAACATTTTTTTGGTATAGACCATCAATGTTTTGTCGTGCTCGGCAATATTTTTAAGGCCAACCATTGTCAGATAATCTAGCGCTGCGCCAAAAGCGATAACATCAGCGATGTTTGGGGTGCCTGCTTCAAATTTCCACGGACCATTTCGATAGGAAGCAGACTCTTGTTCCACATGTTCAACCATTTCGCCGCCATAGAGATACGGTGTCATCTGATCTATTAAATTATTTTTTACATACAATACCCCAACTCCGGTAGGCCCAAGCATTTTATGGGCAGAAAAAGCCAGCCAGTCACAATTAATCTTTTGGACATTAAATTCTCGGTGGCCAATAGTTTGGGCGCCGTCAACAAGTATCTTAGCGCCGACCGTATGGGCAAGGTTAGCTATTTTTTTGATTGGCACAATAGTGCCGGTTACATTTGACTGAGCGGTTACGCACACCAGTTTTGTTTTAGAAGATAATAATTTTTGATAGACAGCTAAATCAAGCGTAAAGTCTTTTGCAAGTGGAATAACTTTTAAAATAGCCTCTTTTCTCCGGCATAGTTCTTGCCACGGCACTAAATTAGCATGGTGTTCTAAAGCGCTCACAATAACTTCGTCCCCTTTTGAAATATATTGTTCTGCCCAAGCCAGGCGAACACAATTAATTGCTTCGGTGGTATTTTTTGTAAAAATTATATTTTCTTCGCTCTTGGCACCGATAAATTGAGCGATTTTTTTTCGCACCATTTCGTACTGTTCGGTGGCTTCTTCGGATAACGTATGAATACCTCGATGAATATTGGCGTTATTAGTTGTGTAAAATTTTTGTAAGGCGTCAACGACTATTTTTGGTTTTTGGGATGTGGAGGCGCTATCAAGATAGACCAGCGGTTTGCCGTTGATGTTACGTTTGAAGATAGGGAAGTCTTTTTTAATGTTTTGCATATACGTTAACCAAGGAACTGTTGTATAGTTTTGCGAATTTTTTCTTTCAGCATTTCGTCAGGAATATAGCTTAGCTCTGTTTCAAAAAACCCTTGCACCATCAAAGCTTTGGCTTCAGTTTCATTAAGGCCGCGAGAAAGCAAGTAAAACAAAGCTTCTTCATCAATTTTACCGACACTGGCAGAGTGGCCAGCCTTAACCGTATCAGTTTTAATTTCCAGATTGGGTGAAGTTTTGGCAGCTGCTTGTTCAGAAAGTATGAGGGTATGGTCGGCAAAATGCGTATCAGTGCCCTGGGCGCCTTTTCCTATAATCCAACCGCCATTAATATGGCAAACGGCGTTATCTGTTAAGGCCCTGCGTATCTTAGCTTTTATGCCGGTATTAGGCGCGTTGTGCACAGCTTTTATGTTAGCGTTAAATTTTTCAGTATTATTTCCTAGA
>CAYNEQ010000067.1:0-5251 GCA_964396295.1 uncultured Gammaproteobacteria bacterium | reverse complement strand
TATGCTTTCTACTAAAGAAGTTCGTCAAAAATATTTAGACTTTTTTAAATCAAAGGGTCATGTCATTGTGCCTTCCGCGCCCTTGATTCCCGACAATGATCCGACAACCTTATTTACCGGCTCCGGCATGCAGCCAATGGTGCCGTTTTTGCTTGGCCAGAAACATCCGCTTGGCACTCGATTAACCGATTCTCAAAAATGTTTCCGCAGTCAGGATATTGATGAAGTGGGTGACAATCGCCATACCGTATTTTT
This sequence comes from uncultured Gammaproteobacteria bacterium, assembly GCA_964396295.1. GTDB lineage: Bacteria > Patescibacteriota > Patescibacteriia > Magasanikbacterales > GWA2-37-8 > XYD2-FULL-39-9. The sequence continues at coordinate 4,996 of CAYNEQ010000067.1, read as the reverse complement.
TGAAATGCTTGGCAACTGGTCGCTCGGTGATTATTTCAAAAACGAACAAATTCCTTGGATGTGGGAATTTTTGACCAAAGAATTAGGGCTTGATCCCAAGCGTTTATATTTCACTTGTTTTCGTGGTAATCCTGAGCTCAATATTCCTAAAGATGAAGAATCTGCGAAGTTATGGCAAGAACAGTTTAGCCAGATCGGTATAGAAGCCAAGATTGTTGATTTTCCAGAACGCGACGGAATGCAGGATGGACGAATTTTTTATTATGATGAAAAGAAAAATTGGTGGAGTCGCAGCGGGGTGCCAGGCAATATGCCGGAAGGTGAACCGGGCGGACCAGATACAGAAATGTTCTGGGATTTCGGCGCAACATTAGGCCTGCATGAAAATTCAAAATATAAAGATCAGCCATGTCATGTCAATTGTGATTGCGGTCGGTTTATGGAAATCGGCAACAATGTCTTCATGCAGTATAAGAAAACTGCCAGCGGTTTTGAATTATTACCGCAGAAAAATGTTGATTTTGGTGGGGGATTAGAACGAATGGCCGCAGCGCTTAATGATGATAGCGATGTCTTTAAGATCGATTTATTCAATGTTGCCAAACAGAAGTTGGAAGAATTGTCAGGAAAAAAGTATGGAGAAAATTCTGATGACACGTACGCTTTCCGTGTGTGTCTCGATCATTTACGGGCCGCAACATTTTTAGTAGCTGACGGTGTGTTCCCGTCCAATAAAGACCAAGGCTATTATGTTCGTCGATTGATTCGTCGTTCGGTCCGATTTGCCCACCGCTTGGGAGTAACAAATAATTTTTGCAAAATGATTGTGTCGTCTTTCGTAGATGAGTATGCAGACGCCTATCCGTATTTAGTACAAAAGCGAGAAGAAATTAGCGAGATAATCCACAAAGAAGAAGAAAAATTCCGCAAAACTTTGGCCAATGGGCTCAAAGTATTTGCTGAAAAAACAGATGGGTTAAATGCTGGTGCGGAAGTAACTGGTGAAGTTGCCTTTGACCTCTATCAATCATATGGATTTCCGATAGAGCTTACCGAAGAATTAGCCTTAGAGAGGGAATTAAAAATAGATCGTCCGACATTTGATAAGCTCAAGAAAGAACATCAAGAACTTTCGCGCTCTGGTAGTGAACAGAAGTTTCATGGCGGTTTGGCTGATCATAGCGAAATGTCCACGAAATATCATACGGCCACGCATTTACTCCATGCGACACTCTTGCGGGTTCTAGGTCCGCATGCTTTGCAGCGTGGTAGTAATATTACCCAAGAACGTATGCGTTTCGATTTTCCACATCCGCAAAAAATGACACCCGAAGAAATTAAAATGGCCGAAGACTTGGTCAACGCTGCTATCAAGCGTGATTATCCAGTATCGTGGCAAGAAATGTCTTTTGAAGAAGCGAAGGCCAAAGGTGCGCTTGGGTTGTTTGAAGATCGGTATCAGCCGGTTGTTAAAGTCTATACGATTGGAGATATAAATGAAAAAATGTTTGCCGATCCAAGTTCGCCGACCTATAGCCGAGAAGTGTGCGGCGGCCCGCATGTGGAGCATACGGGTGTGCTTGGACATTTTAAGATTGTGAAGGAAGAAGCGGTGAGTGCCGGTGTGCGGAGAATTAAAGCAATCCTTGAGTAAGCTTTGTTATTTGAAAATTAAAACTCTTTTTCTGTACACCAGTTCTGTTGTGCAAAAGAAGGGGTGGGACAATGGCTTCGGAAGCCCACATCCCACAGTTCGCTGTCCTGCTTGCGAAGGACGCATCAGCACACCCACCCCTACGGTTGCTAGCGTGGTCCTCGCCAGGTTCCGTGACTGAGAACTTCGGTGACCATGAGCTTGCCCTGCTGGGTCTGTGTCTTGATCATGTCGTTCTTGATGATGGCGATGACGAGTCGATCCGGGCGATTGTTGAGCAGAGCGCGAATGGTTCCGTTTCGACAGATCAGTTCGAGACATGATCTGGCGGCCGTGATCGCCCCGTGCGGATCGTTCCTCAGTGTCTGCTTGGTGTCGGCCCCCGCTTCCGGATCGCAGCCGAGTATGACTAGCTGGGAATCACGGTTCTCGCAGAGGGTCGTTGCCAGCCTTTCGCCGAGCTCTCTCAGTTCCCTTGGTCCGGAGTCAGCGGAGAAGGGGAAAGAGGACAGCTCATCATTTTCGCCGATGAGATGCATCTTCAGGCGTCCATCTTGGCGTATGCAGCTTATGGCGACTGAATCGCCCAGGCTGCGCTTCTTCAGTCGAGAACGGATAACTTGAGGTTCCAACACGACGACGTTCCTCCAGGTTTGAGTGTGATGAAGTTGTTAACGAATACCTGTTCCGGGTTCGTCAACAACATTGAGTTGCAGACAGAGCCACTAAGTACAGGACAAAGAAACGTATCACAATTTTAAAATTAAATCAAGAGTTCAGTATTGTATATTTACAATCAAAGTTAAGTAAGTAAATAAATAAATTCAATAGTTATGAAAAAAGAATTTACTCGTTTTGCCTATTGGACTGATCGTATCTATTTTATATACTCGGCTGCGGTCGGCCTTTTTCTTTTGTATGAAATTATTGCCAAAGCCAGTACTGGCCGTTGTTGCGGTGAGTACTTTGCGGGCCATGGTCCAGAGCTAATATTAAGATCGATTTTCTTTGCTGCGATAGCATTTGGGCCGCTCTTGTTGATTTTTTATTTTCTCTTCCAATTGGTACAGTGGATTCGGTATCGACGCTGGAAAAGATTGCTTATCGGTATATTTTCTTTTTTGATTATTATCGGCATGTGGTTCTTTGATGTATCGGGGCCTTTGGTTGCGCTTCTGTCGCTAATAAAGCTATTTACCGGCCACACGCCACGACTACTATGAAACAATTAGTTTTACATCTCTGGTCAATTCGCAAACAATTTTTCCGCTATTTTTTAGTAGGCTTTAGCGGCCTATTTTTAGACATGGGTTCGCTCTATTTGTTAGCTGATTACTGGCATCTGACTCCATATTTAGCGGTCATGATAAACGGGGTCTTCATGATCAATTATATTTTTTTCTTAAATAAGCATTGGACCTTCAAATCACAAGGTGTCACCCATAAACAGATAGTTCGGTTTTTGATTTTATCAGGGGTAAATTACTTGATTTCAATAGGCTGGATGTTCGTTTTTAACGAAAAAATGGGTATCAACCATCTAATTGCTCGGCTTATGAATATTCTGCTTTCAGTAGCCTGGAACTTTGTTCTCTATAAATATTGGGTCTATAAACACGAAGAAGTGTTAGCAGTTCCCGGTTCTGGACAGTCCCAAGCTTAAAATGTGCATAAATAAGGGGATGCGCCCTTGACGAAAAGCCTGTTTTCCTTTAGTATAGAGTCGTTATTAACCTTTTATAAATGCCAAACAAAGACCTTATCGAATTTAAGGGTACCATTGAGGAGCTATTACCTGCCACCACTTTTAAAGTAAAATTGGAAAGCGGGCAGATAGTTTTGGCTCATTTGTCAGGAAAATTACGGATGAATAAGATCCGATTAAGCCTTGGGGATAGTGTAAAGGTAGAAATGACTCCCTACGACTTGACAAAAGGAAGAATAACGTATAGATTCTAGGTACAATTTACAAAACTTTTAAAAAGTATCAATCATTGCGGTGTAGCCTGATCACTGTTATACAACTGACCACATGTCCGTATAACAAACCATTGGGCGTTGATATCGCGGCAGTGATTGATATTTTTGATTAGAAATTTACAAATCAACTAATTATCATTTGCGTATGAAAGTTCGAGTTTCCGTTAAAAAAGTTTGTATGAAATGCAAGGTTGTCCGCCGCCAGGGCAAGGTTTGTGTTATTTGTGAAAACCCAAAACATAAACAAAGACAAGGGTAAATATAAATACTAAATTATTTTTTCTAAATTATAAATCCATCAAGTATGCGTGTAGCTGGTATCAATATTCCTAAAGAAAAAAGAATCGTTGTGGCCTTGAACTATATCTATGGTGTTGGTCCGACCTTGTCAAAGAAAATTTTAGCTAAAGCTAAAATCGATGAAAGTATTCGTACAAAAAATTTAACTCCTGAACAAGAAGATAAATTGCGTTTGATTATTGAAAAGGAATATAAGACCGAAGGTGACTTGCGCCGTGATGTTATGGCTAATATCAAACGGTTGAAAGATATCAAAGCCTATCGCGGTATTCGTCATATGAAACACTTACCGGTGAGAGGTCAACGCACTAAGACCAATTCCCGCACCGTTCGCGGCAATGTGAGAAAGACAATGGGCAGTGGTCGCCGAGTTGAAACCAAGACCTAAACGAAGTTTTAAAAGTTTATAAAGTCTATAAAGTAAATGTAATTAAATAAAATACATCTAAAGCTATACGCTAATAAGCTATATATGTCAGACATGCAAACTCAACCAACCGCTCCTAAAGGCCAAGAAGCTTCTCCAAAAGCTCCGACTAAAGTTGTAAAAAGCAAAAAAAAGAAAGTTGTAAAACAAGTCCCTCATGGCAACGCCTTTATTCAAGCTTCATATAACAACACTATTGTCAGTATTGCTGATCCAAATGGTGATGTCCTAAGCTGGTCTTCTTCCGGTAAAGTTGGTTTTAAGGGTCCAAAAAAAGCTACTCCATATGCGGCTGGTATGGTAGTCAAAGATGCGATTGATAAAATTGCTGCATACGGACTTAAAGATATTCATGTTTTTGTCAAAGGTATTGGCGGTGGCCGTGAAGGTGCGATTAGAGCCCTGCACTTAAATGGTCTTAATGTCTTGTCTATTAGTGACGTGACTCCGATTCCTCACAATGGCTGCAGACCACCGGGCAGACGCCGCGTCTAATTAATTATATTAATAAGCTACAAGCTAATACGAAAAAATTATGGCTAGAGATTTAAAACCAAAACATAAATTTTGCAGAAAATACGGACAGAAGCTTTGTGATTCTCCAAAGTGTCCGGTAACCAAGAGAAGTTACCCAG
>CAYNEQ010000066.1:0-5288 GCA_964396295.1 uncultured Gammaproteobacteria bacterium | reverse complement strand
CAATCTGTCGCACTCGCACCGCCATTAGAAGACTGGTCAACGCCAATCCTCACCTCAATCAATTTTTAACACTCACTTTCGCCAATTCAATGCCCGATCTGAAAACCGCTAACAGACATTTTGACCGATTCATAAAACGAATTATGCGAGCCTACCCCGATTTTCAATATATTGCCGTTAATGAATTTCAAAGCGATTTTTACTTTCGTACTGGCGAGAGAAAACCCGAGGGTGGATCAGTCCATTATCACCTATTGTGCAATCTCGGGCCGAAAGACACAAGCAAAGACAAGCTGTTTATGTGGGAGCGAAAATTTGCGATTAAATATTGGCAAAATGGATTTGTAAAAATTAAGTCAGTTGAACAAATTACCAATATGGGGGCGTACTTTTGCAAGTATTTATCCAAGGATATGTTTGATAAGCGAATGTTTAGAAAGAAAAAGTTTTTTTGTTCTCGCACTTTGCAAAGACCAATAGAGCTAACGGGCGAAAAGGCAATCAGTTTTTTCAATCGGTTTGTAAAGTCGAGCAAACCGATCTTTGAAAAAACTTTTAAGAACGAATATACGGGCGAAGTGGACTACTCCGCCTATACTCTTGAAAAATTACCTTAGTATGATAAGATGTAAGCGATTACCCGATACAACTTATTACGTCAAAAGATTTTTTTATTTCATACCAGAGATGGGCAGTCTTGCCGATGAAATAGTCTTTTGGCTATTTGTATCGGGTAATCCAAGGCTGCCCTTTTTTGTTTATTAACCATACTTATATGAAATACATTTTGTATTGTAGGAAGTCGAGTGAAGATAAAGGCAAACAAATTTTGTCGTTGGAAAGCCAAGTTGCAGAAATGAAAAAGTTGGCTCATAATCTGGGTTTAGAAATTATCCAAACCTACACCGAAAGCAAGTCGGCCAAGAAGCCAGATAATCGGCCTCTTTTCTCGGAAATGATAAAACAAATAAAAAAGAGCAAAGAAGATGTGGGTATTCTCTGTTGGAAGATCGACCGCCTCTCTCGTAATCCGATTGATAGTGCTACAATTCAATGGCTACTGCAACAAAACCAAATTAAGATTATTCAAACGATTGATAGGCAATATTTGCCGTCCGATAATGTCATTTTGTTTAATGTTGAAAGTGGAATGGCCAATCAGTACATTTTGGATTTATCCAAGAATGTAAGGCGTGGCATTATTACCAAGTTAGAAAAAGGTGGCTGGCCTAACCTTGCCCCGATTGGATATTTGAATGACGGCAAAGGTGGTATTGTTCAAGACAAAGAACGGGCAAAGTATATCAAGAAAATTTTTGAACTTTATTCCGAGGGGAATAAAAGCGTTAAGGAAATTGCCGATATTTTATTTAAGCAGGGGTTTAGAAGTAGAGCTGGCAATAAATACCACAAAAGCAAGATTCATAAAATACTTAATGATTCTTTTTATTGCGGAATAATGACGAAAGATAGCAAACAATATTTGGGTAATCATGAGCCGATTATTACAAAGAAACTATTTGATAGCGTTCAAGATGTAATCAATAAAAAAGCTCATACCAAAAAGCAGAAAATATATTTTGCTTATCGTGGCGTTTTAAAATGTGATTCTTGCGGTTGCGTTCTAACGGCTACTAAGAAGAAAGGCAAATATACTTACTATTATTGCACTAACGGCAAAGGCAAGTGCGATGAGCATAAATTGTATTTGAAAGAGAGCGATGTATCAGAAGAACTGAATAAAGTGTTTGATAAGGTCGTAATTCAGGAAAGGCTAATCAATATGTGCTACAAGGCGGAAAAAGAGAAACTAGGTGAAACCGACAGCTACATCACGCAAGCCAGCCAGAGCCTAGAAACAAGCCTTAGCAAGGCCGAGAGCCGTAAAAGCAAGCTCTTAGACCTTTATCTCGACGGGAACCTTTCTAAGGACGCATACGATCTTAAACTCGTTGAGCTGGATAATGAAATTGTGAAACTCAAAAAAGATTTAGACGAGTTAAAACAGAAAAAAGAGAGCAACAACGAAATTACTTTGGAACGGATTAAAAGCGTCTTTTTATTCCCAATTCAAGCCCAAAAAGAATTTGCTACTGCAAAAAATGTAAGACAGGAAGAAATTGTAAAAACTTTACTTTGGAACGCAAGCATGAGAAACAAAAAAATCGCTAATCTTACATTCAAAGAGCCATATTCTTTGCTCTCTAGAATACAAGATAAAAGCGATTTTTTATCGGTGCGGGCCACTCGGGTTAAGTGCCCGTAATGTACAATCATTATAAGGCTTTCTGAGCGTAGTGTCTATATTAAAATTGAGGCACTCGGGTCGGGGTCTGGATTTCAAAATGAGACAAATGAGACAGTAAAACGACCATTTGAGACGTGTCTTAAAATGTTATACAGACAGATTGACATTTCAATAAATATATGGTAAAGTCTTTTGTTATCGATCCAATTTTGTTTAAATCAAAAAATAGCATACTGTTCCTAATTAGCGCACTTTCTCAGCCAATGGGGTGGAGGGGGCGCGAATCGGCACAGTAGCCGGTTAATCCGTGAATATCACCCCTTGGCACAACCGAGATACACCCGGGAGGAGACATGTCGTTCATCGTGAGCAGCAACCAGAGCCGTACGCAATTCGAGATCGTCCTCGGTGGCGGTGGTCACACCGTCGATGAGGCCGGCAACAAGATGTTCGTGAGCGGGGCCTGCCCCCTCAAGAGCAACAGCCTCGTCGAAGCGGGCGTGATGTGGGACGACGAGCGCGGACGGGTCTGTGTCTTCATCACCGGGCATCCGCCGTCGGTCGAGCACGCGATCGACCTGGTCGGTCGCGATCCGGACCTGTTCGTGAGCGCGGGCATGGATGGCCTCCTCGAGGACACCATCATCCCGGCGATCGACTTCCACGACGATCAGGGGAAGGAGCTGAAGATCAACGGCCCCGAGCGCGGGCTCCCCTTCAGGGCCGAAGCGCTCGTCCGTCTCGTGAACACCGCCTTCGTGGGCAAGTCCACGGTGCCCCTGATGGTCGTCAAGTTCGGGAAGCGCGGCGGCGTGGACTTCGTCGCGGTGATCGATCGGCTGGACTCGGCCCTGATCAAGGTGGCCAAGACCGTCAAGGAGCAGGAGGAGGAGCGGGCTGCGATCATGGGCTTCGATGATGACTCGCCCCTGCCCGGCGGCACCCAGCCCTCAATGGAGAGCCTGCGCGCTCTCCTCGACGCGGAGTAACCGCGGCCGTCACCTTGAAGCTTCAAGCTTCGGCGCAGATCGGTCTCTCGCGAGGTCGTCTTACGCCAATACTCATAAAATTTGTGAGTGTTGGCATGACGATCTCGTGAGTATAATTTTAATCAAAACACTCTACAGCAATGTGGGGTGTTTTGTTTTTGTGTCCACCTTGTGATCAAAACCACCTAAATTCTCCAAATATTTGACCCGTTCGGACGGTCACCGTAGACCGTACATAGAAATATGTATAATCCCTAGACCAAAAATAACCTTCTGTTAAAAGGCTGTTTTTAAATTAAAACCCATATGGTCTTGCTTTCTTTGTTGCTAAATATAGACATTATTGTTACAAAGTCCTACAATGGTTGTATCTCTCAATAAGTTTTTCATATATTTTATGACCTCAAAAAAATTAATCATAACTCTTGCGGCGGTTATTGTGATCCTGCTTGGCATAGTAGGGTATATGGCACTGAGAAAAAATAATTCTCCAATGGAGACTGTGACACAACCGGATGCTGTAAATAGCAGTTCTAGTACAGTTCAGATGCCAGATACCAATACAGCAGAAACTAAGATTGATACCTCCAATTGGAAAACTTACTCAAGCAAGGAATATGGACTTACCTTTAAGTATCCGGCTGAGTGGGGTCCAGTATCTATGTTAGAAGGCAATAGAAAATTTGAAGGAGAGCTCTTGTGTGGAGCGGGTTCGCATGCTGCTGTCTATGGCGCTCCAGATCAAGTGCATCTATATGATGTACAACTCATATTTTCTAATCCTCCCGTAAAAAATTCCATCGGTGGATTCAAAGTACTTACCTATAACCCTCAACGTCCTGGTCTTAATTTATGTATCGAGAATAACAAAGCCATCAATCTCGAACAGGATAAGAAAAACTTTCAGGAGCTTCCGCCTACTGTTACGACTAATGAGTTAACTAAAAATACCTTTACTAATGCAGCCGGTGTCAAAGTATTATATTACCCAAACTGGTTAAGTGGCGCGGGTTCAAATGTTAATCAGTTCTATAAGATGTACGGGGATGGTATAGAGGTTGAAGGTGGTTTTTGGTATGAACCACTCGGTGGTACTGCAGAAGGAAATGAACTGGAGGAATATTACAAGCTGTGTGATACTTCGCGAAATTGTGTAGGTGTTATCAAATGGGCGCAGGAGGGTAAGACTTCAGCACAGATTAGAGCTGCCTTTGATATGTTTGATGCAGTGGTAAGGACATTTAAGTTTGTAAAATAGTATGGCAGAAATACCACCCAAAACCTGGCTTGATCCTCGAGTGGAAATAAGAAATTCTAATGTTAATGGTCAAGGTTCATTTGCTAAAGCACCAATTAAAGCCGGAGAGATAGTCATCAGGTGGGGTGGCGGTGTCATTGTGACGGACGAAGAATTTCAGCAAGGCTTTAAAGAAGGTAAATACCAGCGTGAAACTGCGATTCATTTTGATAAAGATCATAAATGGGTGCAATTAGCGAATGATCCAGATCCAAATGATGCCGCGCTCAATCACTCCTGTGATCCAAACTTATGGTTTACACATGGTTGGGCACTCGCTGCCAGACGAGATATTGCTCCTGGTGAAGAACTGACGTTTGATTATGCCACGGGTGAAACTTATCCTCTCCAAGGAGAATGCCAGTGCGGAGCTGTAACTTGCCGTAAACATATCACAGGCGAAGAATGGAAAGATTTAGCCTTTCAAAAGAAATACCACAACCACTTTAATCCCTATATTCAGAGGTTAATTGATGAAGAAAAATAAAAAGATAAGCTTTTTATTTTAAAATTCCTTACTTTCCCACACTCCTGCTTTAAAACAAATATTTGGCCCTACCTCTATTTCACAGCCTTTGGTGTATGGAATTGACGGTCTATATTTGAACTTATTTTCTCCCAACCAGGCAAACTCCTCGGTCCTGCCGATATTTTTAGCCTTTTTCGTCTCTAGATCAACCAGTATAGTGTGGTTATGGAACCATTCGCCCCCGACAATATCGTAGGTTTTCAATTGTAAGTATCTATTGTTAGG
>CAYNEQ010000065.1:0-5296 GCA_964396295.1 uncultured Gammaproteobacteria bacterium | reverse complement strand
GGTGGCGGGATTAACCAACCCCAAATCAAGCGCAGTAGACATAATGATCGGCTTAAAGACCGAACCGGGTTCATACGGCTGAAAAACGGCTGTGTTATTGTAGACACTGATATTATCAACTTGGGAATAATTATTGGGATCAAAATCGGGCAGACTGCACATAGACAAAATAGCGCCTGTCTGCGCTTCCATTAAAACCAAAGCCGCGCTCTTGGCCTGGTACTGGGCAAAACCTTGCCGTAGCCGCTCGCATGACTTATATTGCAAATTTCTATCCAAGGTTAACAACACATCAGAGCCATTTTCGGCTTGCTTAACTGTGCGATCAGCCATGGAAATAATACTTCCAAGCGCGCCTTTTTCCGCTGACAAAAATCCACTTTTACCAGCCAAGACATCATTTAAAAAACCCTCTACCCCATAACGCCCCACGAGCTCACCCTTATCATTTTGACCGGTAAAGCCCAACGTATTGGCCGCTAAATTATCTTCTGGATAATACCGTAATTCCTGAGCCGCGGTTCTGATACCAAGCAGATGAGCAGCTTCTATCTTATTTTTTATTTCTTCAGAAACTTTTTTTGCAATCGGCTCATACGGGTCATTTGATTTCGAAAGTTTAGCGAACAGATTATTTTTTTCTTCTGAAGAATATGCTAACAACCCAGCTAAGACATCAGCTGTAGAACTGACTTGATCGACGGCTATATCACGAGGTACGGCATAAACTGTGTAATACTGACGATTGACGGCAGCCGGGTATTCTTTGGCACTGTCGCGAATATCACGCAAAAAAATACTGCCGCGTTGGGGATATAACTGTTTAAATATCTCATGATTATTCTCAGCCAGGGCCGTATAATAATCCCGATCTAAAACTTGTAATACAAAAAGTCTACCCACAATGATACAGGCACCTAATAATGTAAGGATTGAAATGGCTCGCAACGATGTATCTACCTCTTTTTTTTTAGTCATGTGTATTATTTGAGACTAGACAAATATTTTTCCAATTCTTTTTTAACCGCACCTTTTTTATACAAAATATTATAAACAATATTTCCCAAAGGTAATTGTGCTTTATATTTTTTGGATAATGTCTGAAGGGCTTGGGCAGCGGTAACACCCTCTGCCACCTGACCAACTTGGTCTTTTGCGTCGCTCAACGAAAAACCTCGGCCTAATAATTCTCCTAATCTTCTGTTACGGCCGTTCGCACTGATAGCCGTGGTAAAAAAATCTCCCAAACCGGCTAAACCATATACTGTATCTTGATAACCACCCATTTTTTTGACTAACAATCCTATTTCCTGCAAGGCCATGGCAAATAATACTGCCTTAGTATTGGCGGCCATGCCTAACCCGTCACAGATACCGATCAAAATCGCATAAACATTTTTAAATGAAGCCGATATTTCTACCCCCACATAATCAACGCTCGGTACTAGTCGCAACTGCCTATTTTCCATGATACGCTGCACACGAGCAACCACCGTATCATCTCCTGAAACTATATTCATAGCTGTAAATTCACCTGCCGCCATCTGGCTGGCTACCGCTGGGCCGGAAATAGCCACAATTGGATTATGAGGCAAAATTTTTTGCAACACGTCAGTTGTTAAGGCATATTTTTTCCCGCTAAAATCCAAACCCTTAGAGAAATCTATACAGATAGTACCTTTAGGTATACATGCAGCTACCTGCATCGCAACGGTCTGTACAAACGTGCTGGGCACAATAAAAAACACTACCGTGGCAGCTGCTACTGCCTGGGCTATATCTGGCTCACATTCTATATTTGACGACAGCTGTATGCCGGGCAAGTATTTTTTATTTTCTTGGCATTCCCTAATATTTTGTAGCGGCTCGGGATCACCAGAGTAATTCCATAATTTTACTTTATACCCATTCGTAGCAATCACCTGGGCTACCGCCGTGCCCATATTCCCTGCCCCTAAAATGGCCACTTGTTCTTTTTTTGCCATAAAAATTAAGCATTATAAGTGGATATAGTATACTGCTTTAACAAGCGCAAGGCAATATAAAAAACACCTTCATTTCTAAAGGCGCTTTTTAATTAATCAGGTAAAAGTCTTACTCCAAAATTCCATCCAAATTCACATCATAGAGAATTTCTTCATTCAATTGACGATAGTTGATAATTTCTTCCGGCGTAAACCAAATTTTCATTTCCCGCTCCGCTTCTTCCGGCTTATCAGAACAATGAATCAAGTTGCGCACCGCTCGTTCATCAAGACTGGAAAGATTATATGAATCGAGAGTATAGTCGCCGCGAATAGTGCCGACATCTGACGTAAGTGGTTCAGTACCGCCAACCAACTTAGTCACAACTCCTACTGCCTGATTGCCAGACAAGACCATGGCTACCACGGGCCCGGAAGTCATGAATTTTACGAGCGCTCGCACAATGTCCTTGCCATATTCAATCGGCTCTTTGTCTACCGGAAGTCCGGCTGCGGCACGATCACTGACTGTACGTTCGCCTTTCTTCAAAAACCAGGCATCATCTTTATTATAATGGGTCCAGCACTGTTCTTCGGTTGGCACGAGCATTTTTAAGGCGCTGATTTTTAAGCCTACTCGTTCAATACGGCTTAAGATTTCACCAACCAGGCCGCGTTGTACGCCATCTGGCTTGATAATAACAAAGGTTCTTTCTTTGGAAGGATGCATCATAGATTAGTAATTAAATTATAAGTGAATTTGCTTCATTCTAATATAAATCTGCTTAACCGTCAATAAAGACCCGTTCTTAGTCAGTACATGATATAAAAATGAAAACTAACCTTTTGGACTGCCTTTTTAATCTCAATAATTAGCCCGGCCAGAATAATAGATTTATCCTTAATATTTCTCGCATAGCAATAGGCTCGCACGGCTTTTTGTAATTTTATTTTTTTACTTTGTGTGACCGCGGTATCGTTGGCCAACTCATAATCTCTTCTGGTTTTTACTTCAATAAAATAATAATCATCGCCCTTGCAAGCGATGATATCAATTTCACCCATGGTAGTATAATAATTCCGTTCTACGACTCCAAATCCGTGTCTCTCTAAAAATCCGCAGGCCTGTTCTTCTCCCCAATCGCCGACATTTTTATTATGGCGAGACATACATTTTTAGTTCTTAGCCAAAAGTTCGCAGTTCATAGCAATTGATGAAATAATTTACTAAAACCTATTGGCTGTGAACTATTGGCTACTTACTTGATTTAGGTAAATACTTTTCAATTCTAGCGCGTCTATCCTGTTCAGACTTAATTTCAGGCACTCGTGTCACTAAATATTTTATAATGCTATACAACCATAATCCCAACGCTATTACCCACACCAACAACCAAAATCGATAGGATAATAACATAACGCCTTCTTGGCGGAAAAACATCCAAACTAGTCCAAAAAAACCTAAGGTTAATCCAAGCGTACCGAATCGCTTAAGCACAGAAGTCTTATATTTTTCTTCTTGAAATTGAGCCGCAATTTTACAAATCAAGCCGGCGAGAACAAATAATAAAAATCCGCCAATAAGCAGCCATAGAGAACGTCCTTGGGCACTAAACGGCTGTCCAAACCAATAATCTACTTCTAATAAGTTCTGAAATTGCATACTATATCTTTTCAAAAATTAATGAATAATGAAAATCGCCGGGCTGGATCTTGTCTATAAACTTTAGCTGATGTTCGTTCGCAAGCTTAATCAATTCCTCGGGTTTAACCATATGATTTTCCATAGGACCCAACAAACCCAACCGCTTCATCCAATCAACCACTATCAGGTATCCGCCTTTTTTAAGAATCCGAGCTGCCTCGCCAATAGCCGCTTCCCTATTTTTTAGCTGGAATAATACATTAACACAAAAACAGGCGTCAAGGGATCCGTCTGGAATTGGCGTTTTACCGGGCAGTTCGATATCAGACCAGACTGTCTGAATATTATCAAAGCCTTCGCTTCGCGCCATACTTTTTATGCTTTCCAAAATATTTTTTACTACATCAACCGCATACACAATCCCCTTTTCCCCTACCACCTTTACAGCTGGAAATACAAAATGGCCGGTACGACCGCAACCTAAGTCCGCCACTCGCTCACCGGCAGACAAGGAAATCCGCTCAAAAATTTTATACGGATCTATTAAGGCAGTTCCTGAATGCGCCATACTTATAAAGCATAAATACTGATTTAACGAATAAAAATTTTACCAATCGTGCCAAGTAAAAAACCCTGAACCATATTAGTAATAGCCAGAAAACCGAAGAAGATAAAGACGATACCGATAACTTTATACATTAATCTGGCACCGCCACTAGTTCCTAAATGTTCTTCGGCCCAGGCATTGGAACCGAAATTTTGTATAAACCATTCTGTTTTTAAAACCAAAGCCACGCCGATTAAGACTAAGATAATGCCGATAATGTATCGCATAGAAAAGTATAAAAAACACTAAAGAAATTTTAGCATTTTTTAGCGTAAAAGAGAAGAGTTGTGTGGTGCCCAGGAGAGGACTCGAACCTCCATGACCTTGCGATCGCTACCACCTCAAGGTAGTGCGTCTACCAACTTCGCCACCTGGGCATATTTTCTAAAATTGCCGATCTCGACCCACAATCATTTCCACTTTGCTGGGCGCCAGTTTGATTTTAACTTTCACCTCTTTTGACATCTTGCCGTCAGCCTCTACGGCAAAGGCTTCTTTGCCTGTAATTGTCATTTCGGCAAAAGGAAAAATGCTTGGGTCCTCATATTTATAACCCCACCAACCACTTTTTGTCAATGGCCTAATGAAGGCTTCGAGCTTGCCATCTTGCGGATGCACCACTTGCGATTCTCTATCTTTTTTATTCTTTTTCCAAAAAAACGGCTGCAAATTACAGACCACTACTTCCATTTTGTCATTAGCGGTCACCTTAAACCGATCATCGTAGACCACCTGGAGTTTGGCAGGCATGACTCGCAACTGAGAGACAAAATATCTGTTATTCATCCAGCCGACATCAAGAAGTTCTTTGCGGCGGCGAGACAGAACGGTACAAGCCTCAACCCCCACCGGAATTCCCAAGACTTCGGCAATCGTATTATTCGGCCCAACCGGCAAAAAACCAAACGTACAGTTGCTGGTAGCGCTGCGGGAAAGTATTTGACCGAAGGTTGCGTCATTGCCCACGATGACAATTGTTTTGGCGCCGCGCTTAATCTCATCTTCAATGACCGCTTTAGAGTCCGTATAATTTTGCAAACGCAAAATGCCCCAGTTCATGGACGAACACAAGAATCCCTA
>CAYNEQ010000064.1:0-5371 GCA_964396295.1 uncultured Gammaproteobacteria bacterium | reverse complement strand
TTACGATGTTGCTTACTATATTTTGCAAATGATTGGATACGCGGAGCGGACAGCGGAGGCGCAAGATTTTTTAAATATAATCAAAAAAGAACTTGCCGAAGATCGCCAACTCAAAGAAACGCTCGCTATACCTTTGAGTTATAGAGGTGTCCGATTAGCCGCAGAATTACACAGAAAACAGAAGGTAAAAAATGCACAAGAAGTCATGGGTTTAGTGCTTTCTGAAATTTAAGAGATGTAGCCAAGCTCTATAATTTATTGACTTATTTTTTTAAGATAGTACTCTACAAAGAGTGTGTTGTTTTTGTATTACAGTATACTGTCTTATGATGTCACGATTAAAACAAATTATTTTTGTTAGTATTATTAGTTTGCAGCTCGTTAGTTTTTTTATTCCTCAATTAAGCCGAGCGCAAGTTGTTGAAACAACAACTAATCCAAATATATTAGAGCCGCAAGCCCCGGTTGTAGATCCATACACACAAACGACTACCGAATATAATCCAAATCAAGTGATACCAAATAATGAACCCGCAGGTGGATCGGCGGGTGGAAGTATCCTCAGAAATTTATGGATATTTGGTCAGGGTTTAGGGATGAGTGCGACTGATCCGCGAACCATTCTTGCTCGGCTGATTAGAATGGCTTTAAGCTTCGTAGGTATCATTGTGTTAGTCCTCATTCTGTGGAGCGGGCTTAGTTATATGACTGCGGGCGGTGATGAAGAGCGGGCTGCCAATGCCAGGAAAACTTTCTTTAATACCCTTATTGGCTTGGTTATCATTTTGATGGCTTACAGCATTGTCACTTTTGTGCTTAAGGCATTTACTGGCACTGTGACTACCCCTGATCCGGCGATAGTGCCAACACAGCCAGCGATCAACTCGGATCCAGTTGTAAATCCCTAAGTAGCTCGTGTGAATAAATACTTCTTGACATGTTTTTTGAGGGGAGTATAGTAAAACTATGGTAGTTGTATAGTAGTTTTTCCTTATGTAGAACTCAGTGTTGAGCTCGATTTTGTTGTTATGGCTGATTAGTCTTAATTCAATAACTACCAGATGTATGAAAAAGATTATTTTTCTCAGTCTCGCGTTAGGTCTGGTACTCACTGGTGCTGGTTGTAGTAGTAGCGGTAGTGGTGATATTACAAACACCTCAACTCCTGCGGCCTATAATTCGTCTACAGTCCAGAAGGAAGAAGTCGATGGCAGGGTAGTGGTTTCTATTACTGACAGTAAGGTAAATAGTATAAGCGGCGTGAGTGCTGTATACGTGACGGTTGATAAGATAGAAATGCATAGCGCGGCAAAAGGCTGGGTGATCGTCTCTAACGAAACTAACCAGTATGAGTTGCTTTCCCTGAAAGCCAAAGGCTCCCTCAAATTAGCGGCACAGACCATGGTGCCGGAAGGCACCTATAACCAAGTGCGATTACAGGTGAAAAAGATTGAAGTGGTAAGAAACGGTAAAAGATCAGTCGCTACGGTGCCCTCAAATAAAATTGAATTAATTGGGCAGTTTATGGTTAGTCACGATTCGACAACCAGTATTACTGTAGACTTTTTGGTTGATCAGTCTCTACGAATGACTGGTGGTGGTAAATTTATTTTCTCTCCAGTTATAAAAATTGAAAGCCGTGCTAACGCCTCTGTCTCTATCGGGCCTAATAACACTGTGGTGGTAACCGGTGGTCGGGTAGATACAGATGCTACTATGGGTATGAAACTCGATGGTACTATGCAGGATAATTTTACCTTGGATGCTGCCGGTATATTGGAAGTTGCTAATGATAAAATACAAGTTATTAATAGCGATAAAACAAAAACCCAGGTAAATACTGCCGTCACCGGAGGGTTGCGTTAATAGGTTGCTTATACTTCTTCTAATTCATTTTAATTTCTACCCATATGTTATGGACAATTGCGGTTATTCTCTTTGTGTTATGGCTCTTAGGCTTTGTCGGGTTTCATGTAATGGGCTCGTTTATCCATATTCTTCTTATCGCTGCTATTGTTATCGTGGTGATACGATTAATACAAGGCCAAAGAGTAGTGTAATTCAATACAGTTTAAGCACAGGGATCATTCCCTATTAAATCATCTAATTTTAATTATATGGCTACAGTTGTTAATAATCCAAGCGCAAGTCAATCTGACACCAGTTGGGTTGGTACTATCATCGGTGTATTAGTAGTTGGGTTTCTCTTAATTCTGTTCTTCTTCTACGGTTTGCCATTATTGCGTAATGCAGGCAGTGGTGGTGGAGGCAGTCAAATAAATGTACGGTTACCAGACAAGGTGAATGTTAATCCGTCCCCACAAACGCCGTCAAATCAATAAAGTGTTGTGAAAATAAAACTAAAAATCCCTCCGATATAATGTCGGAGGGATTTTTGATTCTGCAATTTTAATGAAATTATAGAACCGCTTCTTTAGCAGCCTTAGCCACACGGAATTTAACAACAGTTTTAGCAGGGATAGTGATGGTAGCGCCAGTAGCAGGGTTGCGTCCTTGGCGAGCTTTACGATTTACTTTGACCAATTTGCCAATGCCTGGCACGACAAATACACCACTTTTCTTAACTTCTTTGTACGCCATTTCTGTCATAGCGTCCAAAAATCCACCAACGTCTTTTTTGCTCATGCCCGTTTTTTCCGCTAAAGCGGCGAGCAAGGCTGATTTTGTTAAACCGGCCATATAGCTTTATGATTAAAAATTAAATTTGACCTGGGTTAATGATAGCAAATCCTTAGGAAAATGCAACCTTTTGTCAATAGTGCGCTCCCGAACCTTCCGTTCTGTGCCAAAGTAGTATATACTACTGCTACTAAATTAACAATATTATATGCAAGACCTCCAAGAAATTTTTAATCGCATGCAAGAGACAAAGAAAAAGCAAAAAGATATCCGTAGTGCTTATAAAGATGCCCTGGCCGGCTCGGAAGAATATAAAGAAATTGGCGAAAAATTAAAAACTTTACGAGAACGTAAGAAACAGATTGAAAATACGATTAAAGAATCCTTTGCCAGCGAACTAACAAAATTGGACGATTTTAAAATCGATTTGGAATCTGACGCCACTATGCTGAGTGATGCAGCGTTGAGTAAGCTGGTAAAAGGGGAGACTGTGCAGGTGGTGGACCAGTATAATAATACGTATGAACCGGTCTTTACGGTTAAATTCAAAAAGTCCTAATAGTCGACTTGTTAAAAACAGCCCTAAAAGAGCTGTTTTTTGGTCTTTAAATTGCCGTCAATTTATATAGAAAAAAATATTTTTTTCTGTTATACTATAGATGGCTTTTTCAGCCATCTTGTTTTTATAGTATGACCGACATTTGCCGGGCTACAAAGCGGTCAGCCAACCATGTATTAGTGCGGCTGTTATTTTTTGTTGTTGTTGGATTTTCTATATTTAATTTTGTTTCAGCTGCAGAAGCCGCTACTCTTTCCGTCTCCCCGGCTACAGGAAATTTTTCAACCCAAAATACTATCACTGTCAGTTTGGAAGTCAACACCAACCAAGCTATTAATGGAGTGGAAGGAGTTTTAGAATTTCCGACCAGTAAATTAGAACTCCTCCGTTTTAGCAAAAGTCGTTCGATCATGTCCATGTGGGTGCAAGAACCTTCTTTTTCTAATGGTGGCCAAACAGGCGTGTTTCAATTTTCCGCCATTAAGCTTAATCCGGGTTTTGTTGGCTCGAGGGGCAATGTCGTTGATGTAGTTTTTCGAGTCAAAGATGCCGGTGTGGCCAATCTTTCTTTTTCTTCTGGTTCGGTGTTGGCTAATGATGGCAAGGGTAGTAATTTGCTTAGCTCATTTGGTTCGGCAGTCTATACATTAGTAAAAACTCAAAATCAAGGTGGGGTAGTAGTTACTGCGCCTGGTGCAAATAATACATTGCCAACCGTATCTCGTAATCAATTTATTCCCTTGCCGCAAGTAAAATACTGGATACAGGACCAAGTAGGTAAAGATGTGTTATTTAATACCAGTGATGCCGAGCCGAAATGGAGTAATATGCCATACGCCAAGATGAGTTGGCTTGTGCCACCTGATATTACTGGAGTTGTGACCGCGCTTGACGACAATCCAGATACCCAGCCACAAACAAAACCTGAAAATTTAACCAGTAGTAATTCTCAGACCCTGCCGTTGTTGCAAGAAGGCAAACATTATTTTCATATCAGATTCTATAACGCGGCTGGGGCTGGACCAACACTCCACATGCCGGTATTTATAGACATGAATGAACCAAAGCATTTTTCCATTGATTTTGTTGATTCCCAGACAACCGGCCGAGGCATTCATTCGACATCCAACCCTCATCCGCGGGCAATATTTTTTACGGAAGATAATTTGTCGGGTATTGATAAGTACATGTATAGCTTAAATGGCGGTGATTTTTTGGATGTACCACTCGAACGTGATAATACTTTTATTTTGCCAAAGTTGCCGGCAGAAGTCAGGCAAGACTTGGTAATTCGCGCCTTTGATTTGGCAGGTAATTCCGTTGATGCTAGTGTGGTTGTAGCCGTTGAGCCGATTGTGTTGCCGGTGGTGACATATTATCCCCACAGCGCCGACACCGCTGGAACGGGGCTCGTATTAGAGGGACGAGCTGCGCCTGGATCACAAGTAGAGGTAGTGCTTGAACGAAAAGATGAGCCGCTTGTGTTAACGAGCAAGACAGATGATAACGGTAATTGGCGCTTAGTCTATGCCAAAGATATTGAGCCAGGTGTGTATGAAGTTCGGGTTCGACAGGTATTAGACAATGGCGCCGAAAGTTCATTTACCGAACCGATGACTATTCGGATTAATCTATGGTCGGGTAAATTGGTGTCTTGGCTATATCGTTCCGCTCTGTATATTATTTTATTCTTATTATTCGCTGCAGCTGAATTGACCACATTGTATTATTATCGGCGAGCCTTAAAAAGAATGCGGAGTGTTTAAGATTTATACAAAATAAAAATCCCCGGTTCAGTCCGAGGATTTTTAGTTGAAGAAATTTATGATTTCAATGCATCTTTGAGTGCCTTACCAGCCTTGAATTTCGGTACAGTCACGGCTGCAATCTGAATTTTTTCAGATGGATTTTGCGGGTTAACGCCTTGTCTGGCAGCTCGCTGTTTAGCCGAGAAAGCTCCAAAACCGGTGAGAACTACCTCTTCGCCTTTCTTTAATTGCGCTATGACAGTGTCCAAGATAGTGTTAAGGATATTTTCGACTTGGCCTTTGGGCAAGTTTACCTGCTCAGCAACAATTTGTGATAAATCTGCTTTGTTCATATAATTAGTTTAATTTCTTAAAAATATTAAATTTAGTATAGCATGCGCATTTTATTTTGCATATTCAACCA
>CAYNEQ010000063.1:0-5412 GCA_964396295.1 uncultured Gammaproteobacteria bacterium | reverse complement strand
TTCTACTTTTCCCCTTCATAAGAAATTAATTCAAACCTTTCATAATTTCTAACGCAATAATGTCTCGAACTTTTTGCGCACAGCCCCCAGGGTCTTTTCTTTTGCCCTTAGTATACAAATTTAAAAGTTCATTTAAATCTTTAAAACTAACTTTATTTCTTTCCACTAGACTGTCACTCACTTTTTTACTACCTAAACTCACCAGATCTTCTTCAATGGCGAAGTAAGGCTCATATTTATATTGTTCAGAAACAACCTGTTTTACAGAACTCACCAAATCATTATCTCCGACCATCTGTCCGCTTTCATACGCGTTTAAAAGATTCCTAAAAACCGACGGATGAATAGCGCCCTGTTTTATTAAATCTAAAGTCTTATCAACTTCGAACTCTTTTAAAAATAATTCTGCATTTTTTAACACACCCGTAAATTTTGCAACATTTTCTTCTAATCCACTCTGCAATTTTTTATCTATTCCATATGTTATATAACCCAATTCCACCATCGCCCTTACTAACTTTTTAAATTCAGGGCTCTGCGTCTTCCCCTCTGTTGCAGACCATTTATCTAACACTCTAGTCAAAACTGTTCTGTGAATATTTCCACTTTTAGCAAACTCAACAATATCGGATTCAGGTAAATATCTTATCAATTTTTCCCCCTGATCAACAACTAAGTTGTAAGGATTTTCCAAGCCTAATTTATGGTTAGTAGCATATTCAGAGAACCACTCTTTTCTTAACAAATTAGCGATACCTAAAATTTTTTCGCCCCCCTGTTCACCACCTAAATCAGGATTAATATTTTGCAACACATCTATCATTTCTGAAAAATTGGCATCTACTTCAAAATTAATTTCCTCGTCTCTAATTTCATCTACTTTTTTAACTCGATCTTTACTGTCATCCATCAATACCTTGTCCTTATTTAAGGATTCGTTTCGAAAACCAGCCGGCTGTTGAAAGTCAGTGCTTCTTAAAGCATCCTCATTAAAACGATTCATAAATTTATTTACTTATAACAACTCTTGCTGGTTTGATAACTTTATCTCCTCGCTTATACCCACCAGAAACTTCTTTAAGAATAATTCCAGATGCAGTATCAGCCACCTCTTCTTCGCCAACAGATTCATGCATTTGCGGATTGAATTGCTCACCGACGGTTTTTATTTCTTCCACCTGATATGATTTCAAAATATCACCAAATTGTTTCATGATATGACCGATGCCATCTACCCATTTTTTCTGTTCAGGACTAAATTCTGCTGTCTGTGATCTGAAAGCCAGTTTGAAATTTTCATACACCGGAATAAATTCTTCCAAAATATACTGCTCGCTGGCTTTGGCCCAAGCACCCCGCATATCAGCTGTTTCTTTCTGCAAATTTTTATAATCAGCGAGGGCGCGTTGCCAACCGGATTTATATTCTTCGGCTTCAGCTTTGCATTTCTGACAATTTTCACACTCTTGTGACTGATTTTGTCCTGCGGATTCTTCTGGCAATTGTTGTTCGTCTGTCATATGACATTACACTTAAATAATTTCAAGTAATTTTTTGATCAATCCATAATTATACCGATAATCCATGCGTTTTGGACCCAAGAGGGCAATCATACCATCTTTGCCAAAACGGGCCGATACCACACTCAACATTTCATCAAACGGATTTTCACTGCCGATAAAATAGCGCGGCGATTCTTCTACCTGATCAAAAAATTCTTCCAAATGCTCTTCACAACGATCAAACATTTCAGAAATGTTGGCAATAGTTTCCAAATTATCAAATTCTGATTTATGAAAGAGATTTGATAAACCGGTATAATACACTCTTTCCGGAGAAAAAGCGATAATTACCGTCTCTTTTGATAATTCAGTCGCCGCTTTTGCTAATTTTTTACGAGCTATTTCATAATCACTGTCTTCAGTCAAAGAATCCAATAATAATTTATAATCATTTTTGGGAATGTTAGATTTTTCCAAGTTAAGTTGACTGACATAATGCCGATACCCTTTTTCAGTTGGAATTCTGCCGGCCGATGTATGCGGATGAGTCAAATAGCCTTGCTCTTCTAATTCTCGCAATTCGTTACGTACGGTCGCCTCTCCATATTCAAGTTCGCCAAATGATACCAAAAATTTAGAGCCTACTTATTAGGCATTTTTCATATACGTTTCTATTAAAAGATATAATAATTTTTCTTGACGAGAATCCATAATCGAAATGAGAGAGTAAAATATTTAGCTAGCTAAATATTTTTGAGCGAATGAGATTATATGGCCTTAGGTCCTATATACTAAATGATTGAGTGAAACGGTAAGCTTGCTTAATCGTTTCCGAACGAATGAGTATATATGAAGCGAAGCCTATATAATATATTATCACTCTATACTTACGAGTGATAAGATACCACACCAAAAAAGCCTCGTCAAGAGGCTTTTTTACTTATAAATACACGGGTTTAGATCTTAGCAATTTCACTCAGTAGTACATTTTCCACATAGATGCCGCGAGCGTAAAATATCCGCTCTAGCTCATTCTTGAGCTCCATTTCTACAGCATCACGCTTGGCCGCAATAATCTCCTGATAATCAAATTTGCTAAACACCATCCGCACACGACTACGAATCGTGGGACGGACAATTTTCATCACGAAATCTTCGCCGATAGTTTGCCAAATCGACGGTACTTGATGGACATCCAGGCGTAATAAAATTGTGCCTTCCACCCCTACTCGCTGACCATCTTTGGTAGCCGCAGCAATCGGAATATCACCTAAGGATTTTTCATGTTCCGGATTAAACTGACGAGAAATACTATATTCAAGGGTTTGGGTATTAAATAATTTTGCTTTTTGCCAAAACGGAATCTTGAGATGCAAGCCTGGTGTCAACACTTTTTTGAGCACACCTCTGCCTAAATCGTAGACACAGGCCACATAGCCAGGCGGCACATTAATAAACAGACCCTTGAGCACATCATCCATCACGAACGAATACATTAACTTATCAAGTGAGTCTCCGGACATAGATACTTTAGATTAATATTAATGATGCGCAGGCGCGGCTTCTTTTCCTGCTTTCTTTTCAGGAAAAAACATTTTTCTGACAAGGTTGATGATATCAGAGAAAATCATGGTTGTCAAAATAAATAACGACTTTACCATCGGTAAATACCACAGGATGGCGAACGTAAATGCCGGAAACAAAACTAAATATGTTAGTCTGGCTTGATCCTTCTTCTTGTCCACATCTTTTTCTAAATAAATGGAAATGAATAGATAAACAGCCACAATCCCCGGCCAAAAGAGCGTATGTCGATCGCCAATATTAAAACCGTAAAAATCAATATTTATTTTCCCTGGAAATTCTATAGAAGGATATAAAAATCTCAGAATCTTTTCTCCGGTAATCCCTCGAATAAACACTTGATAGAGCAACAGAAAAACTAATACTTGAACCGCGAGCAGGGCTACCTTTGCCCATGGTGACACCTGATGTTTCTTCATGATTCTTCGCACTTCTTCTTTCTGTAGTACGGGATCATTTTTGAAGGCCTTAGCCGCTTTCTCAGCTTGTTCTTGAACCTCTTTTTGTTTAGTCGAGTCTCGCTGAGATAAAAAAGTCAAAGGTAATAAAATAATACGCAAAAAAATTGTGAGCCATACAACGGCCCAGCCCATATTCTTGTCGGCAATATTACTATATATCCAAATCAGTGCGTTAAAGAGCGGCTGGTACAAAGCACTTGTCCAAATTTCACTTAACATATGGCTTGATTATACCACAAATTACGCCATTCCCCTATCTTTCATAGCTTGTCCAATCCGTTCTACCGCAAGCGCATAGGCACCAGTACGCAAATCGCTATTGTATTTTTCTTTTTTCTCCCAGACCGCGTTAAATGAATCAACCATTATTTTTTCTAATCTCTCTAACACATCCTGTTCTTCCCAATAATAATTATATGCGTTTTGCACTTGTTCAAAATAACTAACGGCCACACCGCCGGCGTTGGCTAAAATATCAGGCACGACCACCGCCCCGCTGCGAGCTAAAATTTCATCCCCTTCTTGAGTAATTGGACCATTTGCTAGCTCAATAATAAGTTGGGCTTTAATGCTACTGGCATTTTCTAACGTCACACTATTTTCCAAAGCCGCTAACACAAGCACATCGACTTCTCGCGCCAAAATATCTTGCTCAAGATTAGTTGCATCTGGGAAATTCATCACCGATCCATTCTTTTCTTTGTATTGCAATAATTTTTCTACATCAAGACCCGCAGGATTAGACACCCCGCCGCGAGAGTCACTCACCGCTACTACCTTATAGCCATTTTCGGCCACAATCTTGGCCATAGTCGCACCAGCATTACCAAAACCCTGCACAGCGACACGGACATCGCGCAATTGCACTTTCTTGGCTGCCTGTTGCAAGACATAAAAACCGCCTTGGGCTGTAGAATACCCCCGGGCTTTGGAGCCGCCGATACTGAGCGGCTTACCGGTAATCACGCCCGGCGCGCCGCCGCCAACTAATTTTTCATATTCATCAAGCATCCAACCCATAATCTTCGGATCAGTATACACATCTGGCGCTGGCACATCGACGGTCGGACCAATTAACTTATGAATGGCTTGAATATAGCCGCGAGACAATCTTTCCAATTCGCCTTGCGACAATTCTTTTGGGTTAACAATAATGCCGCCTTTGCCGCCGCCGAGCGGAATGCCTACCACGGCGGTCTTAAGCGCCATCCACATACTAAGCGCCTTTACTTCTGATTCATTTACCTGCGGATGAAAACGAATACCACCTTTATACGGCCCGCGAGCATTATTAAATTGTGAACGAAAACCGGTAAATACTTTTACCTTGCCGTTATCCATTTTGACTGGAATAGACACTTCCAAAAATTTCTGCGGTGATTTCAACTGTTCATAAATATTTTCTTCTAGACCAACTAAATTTTTCACTTTCTCCAACTGTTTTTGCGCGCCAATAAATGGATCATTATTTTGCATATGCTAAATAGTATTAATTTTGATGTATTTAATACTACCACCTGCCAAAAAATTGTCCAGTAAACAAAAAACTACCGGCTTAATGGTAGTTTCTTGTTTTAATTTTATCTCTTTCGTCCTTCTAAACATTCAGAGGACTCATCAGTTCGGTCATTAACCGAAGAGAGACGGAGTGGCAGTGCCATGCCATGTCCGAAGTCGAAGCGCGTGTGCACGGCGGCGATAACCCGCGAAGCGAGCCCGATCCCGGGCGATGCGGTGAAATTCGTCGGCGTACCACATGTCGATACCGCAGTCGACGCGGTCTCGCACCATTCTCCTTGGACTACTCCAGGATTTAACGACAGGGTTAAAGGTGTCAGCACCCCTGTCGGCTAGGGTCTTTAAGG
>CAYNEQ010000062.1:0-5509 GCA_964396295.1 uncultured Gammaproteobacteria bacterium | reverse complement strand
GGTTGTGGAAAGAAGGCAAGCATGATGAAATTAAAAAATAATGCGAACAGGATGTAAAAGTAACCAAAGAAGTCTATGAATTTGGCAAAAATAACAAACAATTATTTTATAAATCTCTAACCGGAGAAGTTCTGCCATTTGCCGTTAATTTTGATATGCAACTTAAAGAGGCGAACGCCAATGTTAAAAAGAATATAAATTTGACTCTGCCATTTTGATGGTTATGCTCCCAAAACCAAAAAAAAATAGAACTATCTACTTCGATAATGCTTCAACTACTTGTATAGATCAAAAAGTTCTAACAACGATGAAGCCGGTACTTCAAGCTGTCTACGCAAATCCTTCCTCCCTACACAAAGAAGGTAAGAAAGCCGCGGCCGAATTAGAAAAATCACGCAAAGAAATTGCCAAACATTGCAATGCCTTAGCGGAAAATATTATTTTTACCGCCGGCGGTACTGAGTCGGATAATTTGGCTATTTACGGCTTAGCCAAAGCTACAATTAACTCCGGAAAAAAACATATTATTACTACCGCTATAGAACATCACGCGGTTTTAAATCCAGTCGAAGATTTGGCAAAAAAACAGGGCTATACAATTACCAGCATTGAGCCAAACGGCAGTGGTCTGATAGATGTTGAGACCGTTATAAAAGCTATTACTCCTAGCACAGTCCTTATTTCTATTGGCTATGCCAATAACGAAATCGGTTCCATTGCGCCAATTGCGGAAATCGGCCGCAAGATTTTGCAGTATCGGAAACAAAACAATACACCATATCCATATTTTCATACCGACGCTTGCCAGGCTACAAATTATCTTGATCTAGATGTTGAGAAATTGCATGTTGATTTAATGACTATTAGCGCCAGTAAAATTTATGGACCAAAAGGAATTGGTTTGCTCTATGTGCGCAGAGGTGTGCCAATCGAGCCGGTGATCTTGGGCGGAGGCCAGGAGAGCGGTTTGCGTTCCGGTACAGAGAACGTTGCGGCGGCGGTTGGGTTTGCCAAAGCATTAAGTATGGCTCGTAACATCAAAGAAAAAGAAATTAAACATACTAGAGAATTAGCAAATTATCTGTGGCAAAAGCTTAAAAAAAATATTTCTGCTATCAGTCTAAACGGCCCGGAAATTGGTGACCAGAGACTTCCGAACAATCTTAATGTTGCTTTCGCAGGCCTTGAAAACGAAGCTCTTCTTTTGTACTTAAGCGAGTACGGTGTCATGTGTTCTGCCGGATCTGCCTGCTCGAGCCGTACGCTTGAGACATCCCATGTCCTTAGAGCCATAGGCAAATCCGATGAAGAAGGCCGTAGCAGCATCCGTTTTTCTTTTGGAAAATATAATACAAAAAAAGAGATAGATTATCTCATGCAATTTTTACCAGAACTGGTAAAGACTCTTCGCCAAATGCATCAAATGAAATAACTATGCCAAAGGCAAAAAAGAAAATAGTCATTAGAGCTTGTGAAGATTGCAGCTGTGTAGACAGGGGCGCTTTAGAGGTGATTAGGACTATCGAAGCATCGACAGGCCTGGCTATGGGTGAGAGTGATAGTAAATATGATTTTGACCGTAGTAGCTGCTTAGGCGGCTGCGAATTCGGACCAAATATGTTGGTAAATAACGATATTGTTTTAGGTGTAAAACCAGATACCGTGATGGCAGAAATTGCCAAGATCGCTAACACTACACCGCTCGATAATAAACAAAATACATTAGACAACATGCTAGAAGATTAATTTTTTTATATATTTTGTATGAAGTTGGAGATCAAACTCTTAATTAAAATGTGCATCGGTCCATTTTTAGTGTTCATGCTCGGATTTTATTTGGAAAATTTTGTTCCTCTATATCAATATTTTGAATGGCCAAATCGGGTTGTCCATTATCTGGGTGGTTTTAGTATTGCGATTCCGATTTATTTGGTATTTTATTTTTTTAAAGCCAACAAGTGGGTTATTACCGTTACCAGATATATAGATTATGTCATAGTTACTGTTTCAGCCTTGTCAGTAGCAGCTTTCTGGGAGTTTTATGAGTATGCTATGGATAAATTTTTTCCTGGTCCATATCTGGCGCAGCCAAGCGTTGATGATACGATGAAAGATATGCTTATGGGCCTGTGCGGAGCGCTGACCTTTGTCTTGATTTGGCATATCAGAAGTTGCTTCAAGAAGCCAGAGAAGATTGAACCAGTAAAGGAAAAAGCAAAAAACAGGAGCAAAAAAAGTTGATTTTCTGCATAATGCCTGATAAGCTAGGCTACATATGGATACAGGAAAGTTATATATTGTCGCAACTCCGATCGGTAATTTGGGAGACATTACCTTGCGAGCTTTGGAAACGCTGAAAAGCGTTGATATTATTTTATGTGAAGATACTCGAGTGACAAAAAATCTTCTAGCTCACTATGCTATAGAAAAAACGTTGGCTAGCTATCACCAGCACACAGATATTAAAAAAATAAAAGAAATTATCTCTTGGCTTGAGGAGGGAAAAAATATTGCCTTGGTAACTGATGCGGGCACACCGGGAATCAGTGACCCGGGAGGAATTCTTATCCACGAAGTAATAAAAACTGTCATTCCGACGACGAAGGAGGAATCTCTGTCCCAATCAACAAATGGACAGAGATCCTTCGGGGGTGTTAACCCCACTCAGGATGACAATGTGGTGATTCCCATCCCAGGCCCATCCGCTGCCATCGCCGCTCTCTCTATCTCAGGTTTTCCGACAGACAAATTTATCTTTATGGGTTTTCCGCCGCATAAAAATAAACGCCAAAAATATTTTAAAGAAGTAGCTGTTTCTGAATATACAGTCGTCGTTTAGGAATTAGCCCTTACAATCAAAAAGTGTCTGATAGAATTGAAAACGCACCTTGATTCAACGCGAAAAGTACTCGTATGCCGAGACTTAACCAAGAAATTTGAGACTATTTACAGAGGTACCATTGAAGAGGTTTCCGTACAAATGCAGGATGAAAGAGGGGAGTTTGTAATTGTTATAAATTCATTATGATTTTTGCTTTGTTTTCGTATATTTTACTTATTTTAAGTATAGTTGGCCCCATGGCTGTATTTTTTATCTTTTTTTATTTTCTATACTTTACTATCACCTCCAACAAACCTTCTTTTAATTTAAAAATTATATTCTTTATTACTTCGCTAATTTTAGGAATATTTGCTTTTTACTTCCTTTCATTTCCAATCCTTCGTGAACTTTCTGCTCACTGGCCTTAAAACTTAATTTGATTAAATATGAAACAAACATATTATCTCACCACCGCCATTCCGTATGCCAACGCTGAGCCGCATATCGGTCATGCCCTAGAGTTTTTATATACCGATGTTATGGCTCGCTACCAAAGATTGCTAGGCAAAGATGTGTACTTTTTAACCGGTACCGATGAACACGGACAGAAAATGTTAAAAACAGCCAAGGAAATGAATAAATCTGTCGAAGATTTTGCTAAGGAAAAATCCGCCACTTATGCAAATCTTATTGATCAGTGGAACATTTCCAATAATGATTTCATTCGTACGACGGAAGATCGCCATATGAGGTCTGCCCAAGAATTCTGGAAGCGGTCTCTGGCAAATGGTGATATCTATAAGAAGAGTTATACCGGTCTGTATTGTGTTGGTTGCGAATCATTCAAATTGGAAACAGACTTGGTAGACGGCAAATGCCCGGACCACAATCGAGTGCCGGAAACTCTTTCCGAAGAGAACTACTTTTTTAAACTTTCAAAATACCAAACAGACATTGAAAAGCTATTTGAAGAGCATCCTGATTTTGTCTACCCGGAGCACCGCTTCAAAGAAATGAAAAATATTCTTAAGAATGGCTTAGAAGATGTTAGTATTTCACGAGTTAAAGAAAAGTTGCCATGGGGAATTCCAGTGCCAGATGATGATACCCAAGTTATGTATGTCTGGTTTGATGCATTAACCAACTATATAACGGCTTTAGGGTGGGGAAGTGCGGACGATTCTTTATTTAAAAAATATTGGCCGGTTGATGCGCATGTCATCGGCAAAGAAATCAACCGATTCCATTCTTTATTATGGCCGGGCATGCTCATGTCTGCTGGAGTGGCCTTGCCAAAACAAATTGCGGTACACGGGTGGATTACCGTAGATGGACAAAAAATGAGTAAAAGCGTGGGCAATGTCGTAGATCCTATGGACCTGGTGCAGCAATATCCACTCGAGGCCGTGCGCTATTTCTTAATGCGAGAAATTCAGTTTGATAATGATGGTGATTTTTCGTATGCCAAGTTTAAAGAACGATACCAGGCTGATCTGGCAAACGGATTAGGAAATCTTACCAATAGAATCATGGTAATGATTGAGAAATATTGCGATAGTGTAGTCCCGGAAACCACCACACCTGATGGAGATTTAATTAATTTTCTTGCTTCTGAAATTTATCCTGAGTATAAAAAGGGAATGGATTTATGGCGATTTGATCGCTCCCTTGAAGCAGTTTGGAAGTTTATTACGTATTGCGACCAGATGATTTCTGATCGTCAGCCGTGGGCCATGATGAAAGCTGGAAAAGAAACTGAGGTCAAAGACATGCTTCATCATCTTGCAGAAGCTTTGCGTCATATCGCAGTCATGATCTGGCCTATTATGCCGGAAACCGCCGAAAGAATATTTGTGCAACTGGGTCTTGATGTCTCCTCTGAGCTGGCTAAACCTTTATCTGAGCTGCAGAATTGGGTACAATTAATGGTAGGAAATAAAATTGCCAAACCAGAACAACTCTTCCCTCGTTTACCATAATTTTTTTAATAATTTTCTATGTCAATTTTTGACATTGGACTACTGATCATTATCGGTGGCTTTGCGTTGTTTGGTTTATGGTTTGGATTGGTACGAACACTCGGATCTTTGATCGGCAGTCTGGTCGGTATTTATTTAGCTAGTCACTATTATGAACAATTGGCAACTTGGTTGATAAATTTCACCGGTTGGAATCAAAATTATGTTAAAGTTATTATCTTTGTCCTGGCTTTTGTTATCATTACGCGGCTGGTTGGCCTTGTCTTCTGGCTCATAGAGAAAGCATTATCTATATTTACTAGACTTCCGTTCTTACATGGTCTAGATAAAATTTTAGGTTTAGTCCTGGGATTATTGGAAGGTATTATTGTCGTGGGAGTTTCTCTATATTTTATTTCTCGTTTTCCTATCAATCCATTATTCATGCATTACCTGTCTGAATCAAGAGTGGCTCCGCCGCTGGTGCGAGTTGCGTCATTATTGGTACCGCTTTTCCCTGAAGCGCTGCGCATGCTGCGAAGTACGGTTGATAATCTAATGTAATATGTTTGACACGCACTGTCATGTACAATTTAACGGTTTTAAAAATGATGCAGATGAAGTGATGAAGAAATGTGGTGAGCAGGGGATGATTTTAAATTTAGTCGGCACCCAGAAAGACACCAGTCGCGCCGGGGTAGAAATGGCACAAAAATATCCGTTTGCCTAT
>CAYNEQ010000061.1:0-5512 GCA_964396295.1 uncultured Gammaproteobacteria bacterium | reverse complement strand
CAGGCTCCCAGGCAAATACTTTCTTAGCCAAACTAATATCGGGACATCTGCGTGTAGGGTCATCAATCGGCAAATCTTTATATATGATTTTGCTACTTGACCCAGTAAGAGCAATAATTCTTTCAGCTATTTCTTTTACCGTGATTTCATGAGGATTACCAAAGTTAACCGGACCGGCAAACCCATTTTCACTACCCATCATTCGAATCATCCCCTCCACCAAATCATCCACGTAACAAAAACTCCGAGTCTGGCTACCTTCACCATATACCGTAATATCTTTATTCTGCAGAGCCTGTGTTATAAAATTAGAAACCACTCGACCATCGTTTGCGTCCATACGAGGGCCGTACGTATTAAAAATTCTAATTACTTTTATGTTTAAACCGTGCGAGCGACGGTATTCAAAAAACAATGCCTCTGCGCAGCGCTTTCCCTCATCATAACAAGCGCGCGGACCAATGGTGTTAACATTACCACGGTAAGATTCCGTCTGCGGGTGCTCCAAAGGCTCTCCGTAAATTTCTGAAGTAGAAGCCTGGAGAACTTTAGCTTTTTTTACTTTTGCCAAACCTAATACATTAATCACTCCTAACGTGTTCACTTTAATTGTTCTAATAGCATTTTCCTGATAATGAACCGGGGAAGCCGGGCATGCTAAATTGTAAATTTCATCTATCGCTTCTTCAATAGTAATATGATCAATAATATCACCCTTAATAAAAGTGAACTGTTTATTACCCAACAATTGTTTTATATTACGTTCAGAACCGGTCCACAGACTATCGAGCGCAATAACTCGGTTGCCTTCATTAAGCAAACGCTCACAAAGATGTGAGCCGATAAATCCCGCGCCGCCAGTAACTAAAATAGTTTTCATAACCTTATTTTAAATTGTTAAAAACGAGAGCCGCTACCATTTTCAATTTAATACCTAACCAAACGATTCCGTTGAAAATAAAATTATGCTTTGAATAAAAATACTTCTTGTAATATACCCACATCGCTTGGTAAAAATTTATCAATGATTTTACTCTGCGTTTGTCACTGCTTTGTCCGCCAAAATGGATAATTTTTGCATTGCTAATATACATTGTTTTCCAGCCTTTATCAAGCACTCGCTTACAAAAATCAAGATCCTCTCCATACATAAAAAAGACCTCATCAAAACCACCAATTTCTTCATAAACCTGCCGACGAAACAGCATAGCGGCTCCAGATAACGCTTGAGTTTGGCCTGTTATATCAGGATTAGAATTATACTGTTTGTAATCATTAATAAATTTATTTTTTTTAAAAATTTTAGCAAATCCAAACAAATGGAAAAATGAATTTGTTGGATTTGGCAACATACGTCGGCAGGCATGTTGAAAAGTCAAATCTTTATTTAAAAGTCGCGGTCCCCCCATCATTACATCCGGATGTTGATCTAGATAATCAACAAGTTTATTTATCGCCTTGTCTAAAACTATCACATCTGTATTCAGAAACATCAAATATTCTCCTGTGGCAATTTTTAATCCTTGATTATTCGCCTTACCAAAACCTTTATTGTCATCATTTTCTATTAATCTCACTAACGGAAACTCCTTTTTTATCATTTCCACACTGCTATCTTGAGAATTATTATCAACCACAATTACTTCAAAGGGGAAGCCATCGGTCTCTCTATAAATAGAGGCTAAGGCATCCCGAGTAATTTCCTTTGTATTCCAATTCACTAAAATAATTGAGAGTTTCATATATCAAGAGCTAGCTCTGACTAAATTTAATCTTTCCTATTTTTCTTTCATATACTCCCATTGGCCAACCGCACATTTTTGCTATATCACCAAATATTACCACAGCTGGGACTAACACGTAACCAAGTATTTTTTTTAAAAAAGAAAAATTTGCAGAAAAAATTCCCCAACGCTTCCAAAATTTAACCATATACACACTTAAACCAAATAAGCCAAGCCAGATAAAATTATAACTAAAACTAAAAGTTAGATAGATTACATACACTCCAACTGCGTAGTATACATAGCGTACAATATGTCTATATAGCCATAATTTACCATGCCCATCACTTCTGGTATAACCGAACAATTGTCTAAAATATTTTTTTAAAGTTACTCGTGGTCGCCAAAAAACCAAAGGTTCCCTTATATAATCTGGTTTGATACCTAACTTTAAAATTTTTAAATCAAAAATTACATCCTCGCAGAGGGGAATCCACTCAGGATATCCGTGCACTCTCTGCCAGAGATCCTTCTTAAAAGCCACCGACCGACTTGATGGCAACCAATCTTTTTTAAATTCGCTTGGTCCTGGAATAGTGGCCGCAGCTATCAGTCTGACAAAAAGGCAGTCGCTTTCTTTAAACCATGGACCAAAACCAGTGGCCGCAAAATCAGCCTTACCGCTTGCTAACGGCTCGGAAATTTTTTGAAGCCAACTAGTATCATATATACAGCCGGCATCAGTTACGACAATAAAATTATACTGCGCCTTACCGATAGCAAAATTTCTACCTGCCGAGATATTGCCTGCATGTTGAAAAAGCTTTATTATGAAATTTTTTTTAGCTCTTTCCTGAAGAAATTCCCAAGTACCGTCAGTTGAACCACCATCAACAATTACAATCTCCTGCGGCAGTACTGATTGAGACAAAATCGCATCCAGCCAATCGGCCAAATTATTTTTTTCATTTAGAACTGTGGCCACTAATGAGATCATACATTATAAGAGTACTTTCAGTCCTTTTAGTAATATGCTTAACCGACCAAATAAAAAAACCTCCAATAGGATTATACTTTTTTTAAGGCCAGTATAATTTTTCTTTACAAACATAACTAGACTCTCTTGGAACAGGCTCAGTCGCCTCGAATCATGCTTTGTTCTAAAACTTCCACCATACACATGCATAACCGGCTCGCAATCTATTGCTTTTACTTGCCAGCCTGCTTTTTTCATACGAAAACACATGTCAGTTTCCTCAAAATACATAAAATAATCTTCCGGCATGAGACCAACTTCATCAAGGGCCTTCCTGCGCAGCAATGAAGCAGCCCCGGTCACATAATCTAAATCCAAACCTCCATCAGGAATAGGTTGTGGAAATAGAGCGATCGATTTCAACCGACAACGCCAAACTCCAGGAAGAAAAAAAACAACGGGTAATAGATAATAGAAAACGTTCACTATAGATGGAAAATAGCCACCCACCGATTGCAGCTCTCCGTTTGGGTATAGCATCTGAGGTCCCACGGCTCCGACTTCCGGATGTTTTTCTATATATTCAACTAAATGCTCCAATGAATTTTTTCCTGTCTCCGTATCACTATTTAAAAGCCAAATATATGGCTGGCTGGCTAACTGCCGAATCGCTACATTATTACCCTTGGCAAAACCTAAATTTTCTTTATTTTCAATAACCACAACCTCTGGAAACTCTTCTTTAACCATGTCTACACTACCATCTTTGGAATCATTATCTACCACTACCACCTGCGCCGGCAATTTACTTGTATTAAAAAGAGCTCTAAGCGCTTTTCTGGTTAGTTCCTTAGTATTAAAACTGACTACTATAACCGATACTGGCAATGTATTTTCCATACATTATATTATAGAAATTGCTACAGCGGTAAACTACGATTTTATTAATAAGTAAACTCCGTATTTAAAATTATAACTTTGTCTGCCAGTGATCTTTCGTTTTAAAATTAATAATTCTTTATCTATGGGCACAGACTCGAATTTACTCAAGACTGTAAATCCGGACGGTATTTTATCTTGAGTGCCGGCCGAAGGATAGAGACTATCACCATCTGACCCGGTAGCAAAAAACCAAAGCCGCGAATTCTTACTAAATTGTACAGCACTAATATCAGCCAGGGGTATAGGGGTTAAATTTTTAAAATAATTGTCTTTATAAAAATTATAAAGACCAATATTAGCATCCCCATTAATTATTAAATAATCACCAACTCGAGCATTATCCTGCACGAATCGATATGATTTAAAATCATTAAAATAACTCCCGTTTATATAGTTAGTAGCTCTAAAAAAATTTTGTAATCCATAGCCTGAGACCAGTGCCCAAAGGATCACAACGCCATACCGAACTTTTTTACTTCTTATCTGAAAAATAAGCGCGCTCAAAAGCATGATAAAAAAAGGAAAGGCTGCAAATGCATACTTGGGAAAAACTATAAAATTATATCTCGGATCAGCATAATTCAGAAAAATAGTATTTAATACTAGCAAAGATAAAACTAAATATAGTAATAAATAAAAATTTTTTGTAAGCCTTTTATCGTAGGCAGCTTTGAGCAAAACCACCAACAACATACCTAAAATTAAAACTCCAGCCAAAAAAGGGACATAATTCCAGGGAAAAATATTTTCACCAAAAAAATATGCATAGATATGCATTAAAAAATCAGCGATACGATCAATTATCGAACCCCCTAACAAACTTTCTTTTTCAAATCCTTTGTCATTCTGATTGAACACCCGCAAATAGAACATATATATAACGGGCAAAAAGAGGACCAACAACCCCAACTGACTCCCAAACCATGTCTTTAACTCAATAATTTTAGCGTTCCGCAACCATTTATAAAAATAAAAAAAGTTTGTGATGGTTATCAAATAGATAAAATGGGGTAGGTCAGTATAGGCTAACAAAAGAGCAAAAACGAGAAAACATGCAAGGTTCCTTTTCGTATAACCAACAATGGTTATCTTGCAAAAAAAATACAAACTCAATAGCGTCCATAAAGCGGCCAAACTATGATAGCGAGCCATCTGTGAGATAAGGATAAAATAAGAAGATATGGCAGTAAAAAACATTGCTAACCGTGCTTGTGCCCTACTTTCAAAAAACAACAAAGAAAAATAATACAACACTATAATTAACCCTAGCCCAGCCAATACGGATACTAATCTGATGCCAAGTTCCCCAAGAGGCAAAATTTTATATATAGCTATCACTAAAAAATAATACAAAGGTGGATGATTGTCTGGAACATGAAAATAATTAACTAAAAAATTAAATGGACTTGGCGCATGGTATAAATACTCCAAGACTGCTTGCTCATCCATCCAGAAAGATCGTGACCCTATTCTAAAAAAAAGCAAAAATGCGGAAATAATGAGAACGAGAAGGAAGTATTGTTTGTCTTTATTTGTCCTAATAGATACGTAAAGACTATATCCACTATATTTAATTAATTGTCCAAAAAATAACAAGTACTCAGCCGGACTTAATTTAGACGAACTAAATTTACGCATTCTAAAGGTGAACGCTACTTCTTTAATTCGGTGAGGTTTGGCCTTTACCAAAATTTCCAAAAGGATTTTATACCCTTTAGTTTTTAACTTAACATTTTCGATTGTTCTCCTGGGTAAGAAAAAATAACCACTGAGCGGATCTTTAACTTTTGTTATTCTTTTTGCAAAAAAAACACCGATGTTGGAGATCGCTCTCCTCCACCAATGCCAATTTTCCACCGTACTGCCCTCA
>CAYNEQ010000060.1:0-5567 GCA_964396295.1 uncultured Gammaproteobacteria bacterium | reverse complement strand
CAGCACGGCGATGGGCCGTGTTTAGTTTTGGCCGGGGCTGGCAGTGGCAAAACACGAGTGATTACCTATCGAGTGGCATATTTATTGGAACAAGGGATTAGCCCTGAACAAATTCTGCTGGTCACCTTTACCAATAAAGCTGCCGATGAAATGATAGCGCGCATGCAAAAGTTGACTGGCTCGAGCAATCGCTTGCCGTGGGCGGGAACATTTCATCATATTGCGTATAGAATTTTGCGTATCTATGCGCCAGTTTTGGGGTATAAAAATAATTTCACCGTGCTCGATAGTGATGATAGCGAGACGATTTTAAAACTCTGTGCCAAGCCATTTAAATCAGACACCGGTCGTAACAAATTTCCTTCGGCAAGAGTGCTCCAATCAATTATCAGTTTTGCTAGAAATTCAGAAAGCACGATAGAGCAAGTATTAGATCTGAAATATCCGCAATGGTTCATTTTTCTTGATGCGATAAAAAGTGTGGCGCAAGAATATGAGCTGAAAAAGAAAGAAGCCCATGCAATGGATTTTGATGATCTCTTAGTAAATTTTTCTGCTTTGTTAAATCAGGAGCATATTCTTCAAAAATACGCCCAGCAGTTCAAATATATTCTGGTAGACGAATATCAGGACACCAATAAAATTCAGTCTTCAATTATCAGAAAATTAGCGTCAGTTCATAAAAATGTCTTGGTGGTGGGAGATGATGCGCAAAGTATTTATTCATTCCGCGCGGCGGATATTGCTAACATTTTGGATTTCGAGAAAGAATATCCCAGCGCCAAAGTATTTAAATTAGAAACTAATTACCGATCAAGCCAGGAAATTCTCCAAGTGGCTAATGATGTTATCGCTAATAATGTCAGACAATATAAAAAAGAACTCAAAACTATTACGGTGGGTGGACAGAAACCATCCCTGCATCCGCAAATGGATCAGTCTGGAGAAGCTGAATTTGTCACTAGTAAGATTTTAGAATTTTTAGATAAGGGTGTGCCGGCGCATGAGATCGCGGTTTTGTTTCGCGCTAGTCACCATTCACAGCTCTTGGAAATGGAACTCGTGAAAGCCGGGATTGCCTATGATTATCGCGGGGGCTTACGATTTTTCGAACGGGCGCACGTCAAAGATGTCTTGGCCTATTTGCGTATTTTAAACAATCTCACCGATACTGCGGCCTGGATGCGCGTGCTCATGCATGAAGAAGGGATTGGTCCGGCTGCCGCCACAAAAATTGTTGATGCTTTAAAACAGATTACCAATATTGAAGAAGTAAAAATTGCGGGCGAAAAGATCTTGGGAGAAAAGGCGAGACAAGGCTGGTATAATTTTGTGCGCATTTGGGAAGGTATGTTGGAAAATGGCAAACAAAACATTGCCGGACTAATCGACACCATTCTCAAGTCTCCGTATAAAGAATATGTAGAGGCGGAATATATAGACAGCCGCGAGCGACTGGAAGATATCAAGCAGATCCAAGTCTTTGCGAGTCAATATGCAAATTTGGAAGAATTTTTGGCGGAGGCAAGTTTGCAAGAAGGGTTTGGTAATAAAAACACTGCGCGATCCGAAAAAGGTGGAAAGATTGTTTTGTCTACCATTCATCAAGCCAAAGGCTTGGAGTGGTCAGTGGTATTTATTATCAATCTCGCCAGTGGCGCTTTTCCGAGCGACAGATCGTTACAAGAAGAAAACGGTTTGGAAGAAGAACGTCGATTGTTATATGTAGCCATTACTCGAGCGAAGCAG
The DNA here is from genome assembly GCA_964396295.1 of uncultured Gammaproteobacteria bacterium. Taxonomy (GTDB): domain Bacteria; phylum Patescibacteriota; class Patescibacteriia; order Magasanikbacterales; family GWA2-37-8; genus XYD2-FULL-39-9. The sequence goes on along the minus strand of CAYNEQ010000060.1, from coordinate 3,818 downwards.
TATTTGTTTTTGAGCTATCCGATGGCGGCTGGAGGTTGGGGTGATTCCATGTCAGGGCCAAGTTTATTTTTAGGAGAGATAAGTTCTGATTTTTTGGATGATCATTCGCTACTTTCTTCAAATGGGTTAGTGTTAAATGACGAGGCGGCAGATGTGACTTATATTGATGAAGATAAGCCCTTAAAAATAAAACCCGGTAGTTTTTTGCGGAGTCTTGAAGATCTTTGATTTTATTATAAATTTAAGCGATTTTCTTCTCTTTTTGATTGACTTTTTGTCATTTTTTTGGTATAATATCTAAGTTAGTTTATTAATATTGGTCTATGGAGACAGAAAGTCAAAGTACGATAGATAGGGCATCTTCAAATAGAAGAGACGGCCTGGTTGTAAAAGATTCGCTCCAATCGCCAACAGCAGAGGGTCAGATTGATTTGGGGAGAAAAAAGAAAACTCCTTTTGAAACCAAAATAGATCGTACTTTCGTTGTTTTTGATACATATATACATAATCAAGCTAAAAATAAAAAAGCAGGGCTTTCAACTCAAGAAGCGCGCAATATGTTGAGGTATGATTTGATGCCAGGTCTTCGTGGGAAAAATTTTGATGAAGATGAGCTCGCGGGAATGCAAGGAAAAGATTTTTTTGAGACCCGTAAAGTAATAAAAATTCCTATTGATATCAGCGGTGACGCAGAGTTTAAATTGGTGGTATTCAAAAATACAGAAAATGGCAAAGCGCAGTTTGGGTTAGAACCGATTAATGATGCTGCCAGAAGTCTGCAGACAAATTAATTTCTATATGACTGAAAGAAAAGAAGGGGGAATTGTATCGGGTGTAATAGATGCGGAAAAAGTAGAAAGAAATGAGGTAAAAGCAGTCAGATTTTTTGATAGTGCAAATTCTTTTGCGGATATTTTAAACCTTATTTCTCAAGCTCCGGCTGGCACTTTGCTCGATAGCGGTGGACGAGAGGTGGATGTTAGGCATATATTTACTATTCAGAGAGAGGCTCAGCAAGGCCTTGTGCCTGCTGAATCCATAGAGAAGATCACAAGACAAGGGGGTTTGCGAGAGGCAGTCGTAAGGGCTTTAGCTCCTGATTTTAGCCGTATTAAAGGGCCGAACGCTTCAGAAACACTGTTTTTTATTTTGCATTTTTTACAGTTTTTAAAGTCTCAAGAGGATGTTTTTGTAGACGGAGGTGTATATGGAGAAAATAAAACCCCTCTTAAGATTTTATTTGATAGTAGCAATCGCGCTATAGATATTAACACCTACATACAAAAAGTAGAGGGGATAATTGAAGCTCTTAAAAGTGACCATACTATAAATCTTACGGGAAATTCACCTTTTTTAGCCATGTCTAATCGGAACGGTTTGAAGACTGCTCTGTTAGAGGCGATCAGTACAATTACGGGAGATACGGGGCCGATAAGTATGGAAACAGAGTAAGAGGTAAAGGGCAAACGAAACCTTGACAAATTTGGTTCGTTCATATATACTCATCTCCAGAACGTCCCGTAAGGGGTCTCCAAAAAACTGGAGAAAAACTCGTGGCTGAGCTCATTTCGTTCAGTTTTTTTGTTTAATCTCGAAATTTACGAGCCTTAGAAGAGGAATGTAAATTTCGGTAGATTAAACAACCCGCCTCTGACGGGTAGATGAATTAATTTTTAGACTTTATTATTTAAATCAACGTATGCCAACAATTAATCAGTTAATCCGTAAAGGCAGAAGCACCAAGACCAAGAAGAGTAAGGTCCCAGCTTTGCAATTTACTGTAGATAATTTACATAGACGCAAAACCATCTTTGCTAAAGGCGCCGCCTTCAAACGCGGTGTTTGCACCAAGGTCTATACCACCACTCCAAAAAAACCAAACTCTGCGTTACGTAAAGTTGCAAAGGTTCGTTTGAGTAATGGTATGGAAGTCATCGCTTATATTCCGGGAGAAGGACACAATTTACAGGAACACTCCATCGTCTTGCTTCGTGGCGGTCGTGTAAAAGACTTGCCTGGTGTTCGTTATCATATTGTTCGTGGTGTCTATGATGCCCAAGGTGTAGAGGGTAGAAGAAAGGGTCGAAGTTTATACGGGGCCAAACGGCCGAAAGCTGGAGCAGCTAAGAAGTAATTCCTTTTAATAACTTGAAATTATATGCGCGGTGGAAAACAAGATTACAAGCGAGTGATTGCTCCGGATCCAAAATACGGCAGTGTCGTGCTTGCTAAATTTATCAATCATATCATGGAACGCGGCAAGAAAACCGTGGCCCAAACTATTGTCTACAAGGCTTTTGATAAAATCGCTGAAGCCAAAAAAGATCCAATGAAGGTTTTTGAAGATGCTATGAAAACCGTTCAGCCTCAGGTTGAAGTTCGTTCACGTCGCGTTGGTGGTGCTAACTACCAAGTGCCGATGCCAGTAAGCGCTAATCGTCAAAATGCGCTTACATTCCGCTGGATTGTCGAAGCTGCCAGAAATAAAAAAGGCCAAGCTATGGCTGAGAAACTCGCTACCGTACTTATGGATAGTGCCCAGGGTGTTGGTGATGCGATCAAAAAGCGTGATGATGTTCATAGAATGGCAGAAGCAAATAAAGCATTTGCTCACTTTGCTCGTTTTGCTAAGTAATTTTAGCATTTAGGAAATAGTTTTTAGTATTTAAAATTTCATATGCCTCGTGAATATCCCATAGAAAAAACTCGTAATATCGGTATCATGGCCCACATCGATGCTGGTAAAACAACCACTTCCGAACGCGTGCTCTTCTATACCGGTAAAAAACATAAGATCGGTGAAGTGCATGAAGGTGAAGCGACCATGGACTGGATGGAACAGGAAAAAGAGCGAGGTATTACTATTACCTCTGCGGCCGCCACTTGTTTTTGGAAAGGCCATCGTATCAACCTTATCGATACTCCTGGTCACGTTGACTTTACCGTGGAAGTAGAACGCTCTTTGCGTGTGCTTGATGGCGCGGTCGCCGTGTTTGACGCTTCTCAGGGTGTAGAACCACAATCTGAAACTGTCTGGCACCAGGCTGATAAATACAATGTGCCTCGTGTAGCTTTTATCAATAAAATGGATAAGCTCGGTGCAGATTTTTACATGAGTTTTAATTCTATTTTAGATCGCTTATCAAAAAATGCGGTCGTGGCTCAATTGCCAATCGGTCAAGACAGTTCTTTCTCAGGACTTATTGATATTATTGAACAAAAAGCTTTCAAATTCGAAGGTGCCAAAGGTGAAAATATTATTGAGATTCCAATCCCTGATGACATGAAAGACAAGGTGACTGAATATAGAGCCAAGCTCATGGAAAAAGTTGCCGAAGCCAACGATGAAATGATGAATAAATATTTGGCTGGTGAAACCTTTAGTGTTGAGGAGCTCAAATCCGGTATTCGTCAGATGGTTATCAAAGGCCAAATTTACCCGGTTTTGTGTGGTTCAGCTTTAGCTAATATTGGCGTACAGCTCATGCTTGATGCCGTAGTTGATTACTTGCCTGCGCCAACTGATTTGCCGGCAATTGCAGGTGTTAATCCTGATACCAATGCAGAAGAAACCAGACAGGCTTCTGATAAGGATCCATTCTGTGCGCTCGCTTTCAAAATTGCCACTGACCCATTTGTTGGTAAATTAATCTTTTTCCGTGTCTATTCCGGTACCGTGACTGCCGGTAGTTATGTCTTTAACTCCAGTAATGGTGAGAAAGAACGCTTGGGTCGTATCGTCCGTCTCCATGCTAATCAGCGTGAAGATGTGTCCGAAGTCTATGCTGGTGAAATTGCCGCGGCCATCGGTCTTAAGG
>CAYNEQ010000059.1:0-5583 GCA_964396295.1 uncultured Gammaproteobacteria bacterium | reverse complement strand
ACGGTCATATTTTGATTAATAATAAAAAAGTTGACGTCCCTTCATACCGAGTGCGTGTTGGTGAAGAGGTGGCTTTAGCTGAAAAGAGTAAAGCCAGTCCACTATTTGTGAAAATTACAGAAAAACTAAGTAAGGTGGAAGCTCCGGGTTGGCTCGGACTTGATGCGAAAAAAGTTGGAGCAAAAGTACTCAATGCTCCTACTGCGGCTGAGCCTGGCTATGATGCCAAGTCTATCATTGAGTTCTACTCACGCTAATTAACCTAGGAGGGGACACCCCCAGTTACATAAATTTATTTCTCTATGGAAAATTTATTACTACCGTCAAAAGTTGAATTTGTCCAAGGCGATAATCCAAATCAAGGATCACTGGTTGTGTCTCCTTGTTTCTATGGCTACGGCACTACGCTGGGCAATACGTTGAGACGCGTACTCCTGTCTTCTTTACCAGGCGCAGCCGTAGAAGCGGTAAAAATTAAAGGCGTGCAACATGAATTCAGTTCTGCCGAAGGTTTGAAAGAAGATGTAGTAGATATTATTTTAAATTTGAAACAATTGGCTGTGCGCGTATTTACCGACGAACCGGTAACTTTACATATTAGTAAGAAAGGTCCGGGAGTTGTGACTGGTGCTGACATTGAAGCTAATGCGAGTGTTGAAGTTATGAATCCGGAATTAGTATTGGCTACCTTAACATCCAATAAACCATTTGAAATGGATTTAGTGGTTGGTCGCGGCCGTGGTTTTAAACCGGTCGAAGAAAAAGACAAGAAGCAATATGATCTCGGTACGATTGTAATTGATTCTATTTATACTCCTATCAAAGATGTTGGTTATGATGTGGAATATACTCGTGTTGGTGATATTACTAACTACGAAAAGTTAACTCTACACATTCAAACCAATGGTACGATTTCTCCGGGAGAAGCGGTTCGTCAGACTACTCAAATCATTATGGATCACTTTTCTATTATCGCTGACGCGGCTAATCAAATTGTGGAAGAATCGCCAATGATGAAAAAAGCCGAAGCGGTAGAGGAATCTGAAGCTGAAGCAGATGAGACTGAAGAATCTGAAGACAAGCCAAAGAAAGCAAAGAAGGCGTCAAAAAAGAAGTAAGGAAGCTAATTCATTGTTTATATGGGCTTCGCCGCATATATTCTCATTCGTTCAAAAATTATTAAAAACATTTAATAATTTCACTCACTCATTTCGAATATGAGACACCAGAAAAATAAAATTACGCTTGACCGAAAAACTGCTGCTCGCCGATCGCTCTTGGCAAACTTGGCAGAAAGTCTTGTGTTATACGAAAAGGTTCGCACTACCAAAGCCAAAGCTAAAGCAGTACGATCTCTTGTGGAGCGATTAATTACTAAGGCTAAAAAACAAGATTTGGCAGCTCGTCGCGAGCTGATGCGGGTTTTGTATACTGAAAACGCCATTAAGAAATTAATGGAAGATTTAGCTGGTAGATACAAAGATCGCAAGGGCGGTTATACTCGTATTGTCTTGTTTAAGAACAGAAAAGGCGATGGCGCGGAAGAAGTGATTGTCGAACTTATCTAACATAACCTGTATTAAATCCATATTTATGAAAAGAGAAAAAACAATCATTGATGCCTCAGGCCAAGTGGTCGGACGAGTAGCTACCAAAGTGGCTATGGCGCTCATGGGAAAAAATAAACCATCCTTCGAAACTCATATTGACTCTGGAGACAAAGTTGAAGTTTTGAATGTGAGTGAAATTCGTTTTACTGGCAAGAAAGCTGTGCAGAAAGAATATAAGCACCACAGTATGAATCCGGGCGGTTTGAAGATTAAACTGGCTAAGGATTTATTAAAAAATGATCCAAAACAAGTGTTGGTGCATGCGGTTTGGAAAATGTTGCCAAGAAACAAAATGAGAGATGAACGAATGAAAAGAATTTCATTCAAATAATAAATTTTTAATTTAGTCTAGCACTTATGACAAAGATTGTTCGCAAGAAAACAACTGAAAAAGCGACAGCCGCTAAGCAAGAAGAAACAACTCGCGCCGTTGGCAGACGAAAAACCGCTTCAGCTCGTGTTCGTTTGCAAATGGGTAGTGGTACGATTACCGTAAATGGCAAGCCATACCAGGAATATTTCCCATATTTTGAATTACAAAATATTGTTACCGCTCCGCTCAAAGCTATCAGTAAAGAAAAAACTTTTGACGTCTCCGTAAAGATTTCCGGTGGTGGTCAAAAGGGTCAAGCCATTGCTGTACAGCACGGAATTTCCCGCGCTTTGGTAGTCTGGGATGAAGAATTAAAGAAAACATTAAAGACACAAGGATATCTCACTCGCGATGCGAGAGTCAAAGAAAGAAAGAAGCCGGGTCTCAAAAAAGCTCGCCGCGCGCCACAGTGGTCCAAGCGTTAAAAAATTTTCACGTCTTCAAAAACACCTCATATACGAGGTGTTTTTTGTTAAAAAAATTAAACTAAATATTTTGTATAGAGAGCTTCGCTTGACTTATCATGCTCATACGTTACGATGGATATATACTCCATGCAATAGCGACTGCGTTACGCAGCGCAATCTAAAGGTCGGGGCTATATAATTTAAGGAGTATGCATTAAACTTTAATTATATGTTTGCTGATACTTCTAATCGAGGCTTTGCCTCAATGGACGAGAAAAAGCAAAGAGAAATTGCCAGCGAAGGCGGTCGGGCCGCTCATCGCAAGGGCACGGCGCACGAGTTTACATCCGAAGAAGCTCGTGAAGCTGGCCGAAAAGGCGGTTCTGTAAGCGGCGGCAACTTTGCCAATGACCCATCCCGAGCTGCAGAAGCCGGACGCAAGGGCGGACGTTCTCGCAGCGGGTCTAGTAATAGATCAAATAGTGGTTCTAGATAAAATTTAATTATATCTATGAACAATTCTTAAAAAGACGGTTGCTAGCGGCCGTCTTTTTACTTGTAATTTTTTTTAAAAGAGTTACTATAAAAAGAGCGATTGTTATTATTAATGTTATGTATATGGCTAAAACTGCTGCCTTTCGTAAACGTACTAGAAGAGATTTGGAGACAACGGGATTAAAGCATCCGCTCGTTTTGTGGCAGGAAACTCAAAGTCTGCTCAAAGATATTGAAAAGAAAATGGGCGGCCCGGTGTTAGCCTATTTTACGGCCCATGACTCAAAAATTCATGATGATGACGTAAAATATTTTTATAGTCATTTAAAAAAGATCGGCCATGTTAAAAAAATATTTTTTATCCTCATTTCTCATGGCGGGAGCGGGGAAAGTGCCTGGCGCATTGCATCCCTCGTTCATAATTTTTGTGACAAACTAGTGGTAATTTTGCCCGAAGCGGCCGCCAGCGCAGCTACGATTTTTAGTTTGTCTGCAGATCAAATTATCATGACACCACTGTCTTTTTTAACTGCAGTAGATACCAGTATTTACCATCCGCTTAATCCAAAAGATCGAGATAACCAGCCGGTCTATGTAGAGCTAGATGAGGTTAACCGTTCGGTTAATGCCTTGTTGCAAAAGACTGCTTCGACAACCGATGATCTGCACCAAATATATAAAACCGTGTTTGATTATATTCATCCCGTGGCCTATGGTGCCATTGCTCGCAGTACGACGCTCTCTGAAATGTTGTGTAGTGACAGTATGGATTTGCGCACCGACAAACTTGACCCTCAAGTAAAACGTAAGATTATCGAACATCTCAATAATAATTATCCGTCTCATTCCTATCCTATTCCGCGCCATAAAGCTAAGGAATTGAATTTACCAATTGAATATAGTGACGGAGAATTAGACGGCCTGCTCAGCTCGTTTTTGAATAAGTACGTTCATATTAGCAAGACCGCCAGAAGTTATTTGTCTGATACGGTTGTGCATACGGAAGTGGTAAATACGATCATAGAATCAGTAGGGCAAAGGTTTTTCCTTCAGCATATGAAAGAGCGACGGTTTGATTCTAATATGAAAGATTGGCTGACTTTTAAAGATGAAATTCGTTGGTTGGCCGTGACTGGTAGTAAACGTGGAGATAAGGAAAAGATACATCAGACCTTGTTAGAGTGCTAATTTTTTTAACAAAAAACCGTTCGTACTGCTTTAGTTCCCAAACTAGTTAGGAATTAAAGCAGACATACGAACGGCCGGTGTGTCGGGTAGCGACCGCCTCTACGATGGCGGCACTAGCCCTGCGTCGAAGCCTCCGGTTGTAGCGCCTCCCACACGTCTGTGGGGATCTCCTCATCGAGGAGCATCTGCTCGATGTCCTCGCGGTAGTCGCCGCAGACGTACTTGTCATCCGTGATCGTGAAGCGCAAGGTATAGCTTCCGTACTTGAAACCGGCCGGCAGCGTCTCGACTGGCGCGCAGAGGATTGTGATCTGCCTACTGCTGGCCTGCTTGATGTCCAGGATCAGGAGCTTTAGCTTCTCCCGACGAACGTAGAGATGCGCGCCGAGCGGATCGTCAGTGCCCTTGGGCGAGACGGTGATGGCCAGCTCTACCACTTGACCGTTGTAGGCGAGGAAGCCGGACTTGAGATCCTCAGCGAGCAGTGTGCATACGAAGTCTTTCCACAGCATGGCGTTTTCTCCCTTCCTTTACAGGAGGTTGGTTTTTGTTCGTTGGGACAAGTAAGTTAGACTTAACAAGGCCGTAGGAACAAAATAATCTAACACTTTTGCTGTTATTTGTCAATCTCGCTTAATTGTATTTATCGGTTTTTTGCTGTAAAATTATAGGTAAATTATGTCCTATACCGTGGCGCAAAACACTTCCTTTCTCACCATTGCCTCTGTCCTGCAGAAGGTGATTTCTTTTTTTTATTTTATCTTTGTGGCGCGGCTCGTGGGAGTAGAGAATACAGGGGTGTATTTTTTTGCCATTACCTTTACCACGATTTTTACGGTAGTAGCTGATTTTGGCATGGGGCCGGTGCTGACCAGAGAAGCGGCGCGTTTCCCGGATAGAATTCCCAGTTATTTTAATACGGTTTTTTGGACAAAGATTTTTTTTGGTGTGAGCGCCTATCTTTTGGTAGTTTTTTTTGCCAACATTTTGCGCTATGAAGAATCAACCAAGCTGCTGATTTATATTTCCGGTATTACCATGTTTTTTGATAATCTGACAACTGTCTTTAACAGTATTTTTCGCGCGCGCAAAAATTTGATCTATGAATCGATTATTGTTATTGCTGCGCAGTTTTCCACCTTAGTGATCGGTACCTTTGCTTTGTTAAATCATTGGCCGCTCTATTGGCTGATTTTAGCCTATACCATTCCCAGTGCTATCAACTGTTTGTTCATGAAAGAAATGGTAAAAAGAAAACTAGGTTTGCAGATCCAGCTCATGTGGAACAGTGAAGTATTTAAAATTTTTTTTGCCGTCGCTCTTCCGTTTGCCTTAGCCGGAATTATTGGTCGCTTGTATTCCTATAGCGATTCACTACTCATGTCAAAATTACTCACTGCCAAAGAGCTGGGTTGGTGGAGCGTACCATATAAAATCACCTTTGCTTTTCAATTTATCCCGGTCGCATTATCAGCTAGTGTCTATCCCGTTTTTAGCAGTTTGTTTTTAT
>CAYNEQ010000058.1:0-5607 GCA_964396295.1 uncultured Gammaproteobacteria bacterium | reverse complement strand
GGCAGCATTATGATGCAGGGCCTGAACATCGGTATTTAAAGCAACAAAATCAACACCTCTAATTTTACTGCCGACCATTCGATTCACGGCCGAGCCGCCAGAACCGCCAACACCGATGACTTTAATTTTTGCAAATGTTTCAATATCAGGTTTTACTTGAGGCATACAATTAAAATTTCCAATTTCTAAATTATCTGATGAACAATTTTGGTGTTCAAACCTCCTTAAACAAAATAACGGAGCGGACTCCGTTATCTATTTTATATTCAATTGATTTGAGTGTCAAGGAAAAATCTAAGGAATCAAAGTTTTAAATGTCTTTTTCAAAAAATCAAACGCTTTTCCCCCACCCTTAAACACATTTCCGCCTCCGGATTTTCCGTATCCGCCAGTGCTTTGCATCTGACTTCCCCACTTTACCAACCCCACAGCTGTCGAAAAACCAAGATCATTAACCTTATCAGTCACACTAATAACATTGATCGGATAACCTAGATTTGCCGGCAGACGCAAAACTTTTTTTGCCATATCCACCATTCCCGGCAACTTTGCCCCGCCACCAGTGAGCATGACCCCTGCTGGCAACAGTCCTGAACGTTGAATCTTACGGAGTTCATTATCTACTTTTTGTAAAATTTCTTCTACTCGGGCTGAGATAATATCTACCAAATATTTTTTCTTCACCAGCTCATGCTCACCAGACCCTAAGTCAAACAAATCAATTTCATCTTTCTTAGAAGTTGTGTCCGGTCGACAATCACCGTATTCTACTTTTACTCGTTCTGCAATATCTACTGAAGTTCGTAAACCAACCGCAATATCATTGGTGATCAGTTGAGAGCCGATAGGAATAATGGCAGTATGCACTAATTGGCCTTCTTCAAATACGGCCAGGCTGGTGGTCGAACCGCCTAAATTTAGCACGAGCACGCCAAGTTCTTTCTGACGTTTTGTCACTACGGTTTCTGCAGTCGCAACAATCGACAATACCAAATCTTCTATATCTAAGCCGGCTCTATACACCGCTTTAGTTAGATTTTTAATTTGGGCGGAAGAACCTAAGATAATTTGTGTATCCACCTCTAAGCGCACACCAGTCATAGCCGTTGGATCCTTGATCCCGGTCTGTCCGTCTACCGTATAATTTTTTGGCAAAACATGAAGTACTTCATAATTCAGCGGCGTGGCAATCGATCTGGCTGCTTCTATGGCCCGACTGACATCTTCTTCGGTAATTTCATTATTGGCTTTGGAGACGGCAATCACGCCTTTGCTGGTCTGAGACAAGACATGCAGACCGGAAATTCCCACCCACGTACTATCAATCGGCACCCCAACCATTCTCTCTACCGTTTCTAAACATGCTGAAACAGAAGAAACTACATCTTCAATACTGCTAATCACTCCTTTTTGCACACCTTCGGAAACAAATTCAGCCGCACCTAAAATCTGAAGTTCTTCACCCTTAGTATCAGTCGAGGCTAATTGCCCCACGGCGATACGGACATAATTCGAACCAATATCTAGACCGCTGATTAAATTGCCTTGATTCTTCTGCATAGCTTTTAAATTCGCTGTATTATACCACTATTTCACCATATCCTTCAAATACGGATAGAATATCATCAGACCGATAATCACCGCCGCTACCGAAGTAAGCAGCACGGCTCCAGCCATAACATCTTTAACAATACCAACATAATGATTAAATCGGGGTTTTAACAAATCACTGAGATATTCAAAAATTGTATTGAGTATTTCTACCAGCAACACAAGTAAAATCAAAAGCGCCACCACAATCCGTTGCCACGTTTGTAAAGGCAACATTATAGATAACAGAAAAACAAAAAAACTTACTAGCAATTGAATCCTAAAGTTTTGTTCTGACCTGAATACATGTCCTAGCCCCTTGCCGGCATGCATAAAACTGTGGGCTAATTTCCTTAAAGCCATATATCTTTAATTTTTAAAATAATTGGCCACAATAGTTTCTTGTAAATCAAACATTACACCTGCTTCTTTTTTATGGATATGATCATGGCCAATGATATGTAAAAAACCATGCGCCAGCATGCGGACAAACTCTTCTTGAGAAGTAACGCCAAACTTCTTGGCCTGACGAACAATCTGCGGATAACTAATATAAATCTGGCCAAAACTATCGCTTTTAACCTTTTTTTCTTCTTGCCAAGCAAACGACAGCACATCGGTAGTTTTGTTTAAACCTCGATATCTGAAATTTAGCGACTTCATCTCGGCGTCTGCAATAATATTAAGCTCCACCGCGCCGCTTTTTTTGGTCACTTTGGCAATTTCTTTGAATACTTGCTCTATCTTGGCCAAGGTCCAGGGACAGGCTGTTTTCTTTGTAAATTCTAGCCGAATCATATTAATTACTGGTTGATGTGGGCATATCCGTTGGCATAGTGCTGGTAGCTGAGGAAGGCGGCGCTGCCGGCGAAACAAAATCAGCGGACTTAAAACTGCGCGCCATCATAACCATCACGGAACGAAAATTAACTACGCTGGAATCAGTGGTATGATATAAAAGCACATAGACATGCTTGGTATCAAAAAAATAATACACCAAATGATCGTTCCGGTTTTTTGCCGGCTCAAAGAACTTAGTTTGGAAATCCTCTAAATTTTGATAATTTTGTTCCGGGGCCCACTGCACGAACCAATCAGAAAAACTTTCGTTGGGAGATAGATCAAAGGTTCTTAATTCTATATTTTCTCCGGTGAGGGTGCTAAACAACACTTCTCGGGCTTCGGGATCTACCACACCTGAGGCCCAATTAGCGGGATATAAAATTGAATACCCGAAGGCAGGATTTTTATATTCTTTAACAAATTGTGATTCAACAAGTCTGATAGGTTCTTTGCCCGCCGGATTATATAAATAAAATACTTCGTGGCCGTCATTATACCCATCAGCATCAGTATCGGGATTAGCCGGATCAGTGCCAAATAATTCTTCGGCCACATCTGAGATATTGTCCTTATCTAAATCAGCACTATCACCCAATAGATATGAGGGAAACTCAATCGGTGCTTCAGGTAAGAAGCCAATGGAGGTTGTAGAAGCTGAAGTTGTTGCCACTAGTTCGGTTGTCGTCGGTACAATAACTTCTGTAGTAGTAGGCACTTCAATAATTGGCGGAGTTATAGCTACATTTTGAGATTGTTTTTTTGTTTGGAAGTAATAATATCCACCTGCCGCAGCAATAAATAGGATAAACAAGGCAGGCCAAAAGATCAGCATGTATTTTTTATTGCTTAAAATATTGACTGCGTGGAGCGGATCACCACTACCAACCGCCAGACTTTTATCCAACAGTTTTTTTTCTGAATCAGTAAGTTTTGGTTTATTATCTAAAACTATCTCCTTCTCCACTTTTTTAAACTTCACGACCGGATTTACGCCACCATAAAAATCTGCGGGCATGGTTTGCACACTGATTGTTTTGGCTGGCTGAGCTGGGGAAGGGTCTATTTTTTTTCCAAACATAACTCACTAGATATAATCATTTTATTTTCTCGTACCACTCGCATTAACAGTAGTGGTGGCAGCGGCAGAAGACGTAACAGACGTACTTGTAGCTGGCGCGGTAAATAGTTTCCCTGGACCCAACGGACTATACCCGTTTTTTACTTCTGTACCGTCAGGATAACCATCACCGTCAGAGTCGGGATTAAGAATATTAGTTTTCCAAATCAATACCTCATCGCCATCACTAAGACCGTCCCCGTCGGTATCGCTATTTAAAGGACTGCTCTTATACACAATTACCTCATCACCATCATTGAGGCCATCACCATCGGTATCTGGATTTTGAGGGTTAGTTCCGATCTCTTGCTCTCGCACATCATCCAAACCATCCTTGTCCAGATCAACACCCTGACCAAACAAGATATTATCATTATTCATCTGTGAAGGCACATTCGTATTTGGTTGAGCATTATTTCCAGCCGTATTGTCTGTCGTTGATTGATTTACAGTCGCGGTAGTTGTATCTGTTTTTGCGGCGTGCTTACGGCCAACAAAAAACCACCAGCCAGCATAGGACAAAGCGCCAACAACTAATGCAAGCAGTAGTCCGACAATTATTTTTCCTAAAATGGGTCGACTCATCCTGTAATCCATTGCGCCGCCTTCTTCTGTAGCTGGTAATAAGCCCGGTGGTGGAGTGGCGGCCATATTCTTTCTTTTTAAAAGACCGCTTGAAAGCGCATCCGGCATATCAGGCGCAGCATTCTGAGCAGAATTTTTTTCTACATCCGAAAACATATCTTCCGGTTCGGTTGGTAAGTTTGTCGGAGGGATCGGACCACTGGTTGGTTCATCAAACATATAGTTAAATTATGGATTAAAAAATTACTTATTATAAATTACCCGGTCCTTTCGGATTTAAACCACGTCGGACCTCATACCCATCACTAAACGTATCATTATCAGTGTCCGTCTTTAACGGATCTGTAGAAAATAAAAATATTTCCTGCCAATCAGTCAGGCCATCGCCATCGGTATCTGAAGAATCAACCGCGGTTTTATACCGAGCCTCATCCTCGTCGCTAATCCCATCCAAATCTCGGTCTGTAGCTACAGCTTTTTTTAAAGCAGATTCAAATTCTTCTTTTTTTGCCAAATCTACAGATTGATTAACCGGCAGATTACTAATATTATTAGACACTACATTTTTTAAGGTATTTTTTTTATATAATACAAAAACTCCAAATCCAATTATTATAAGAATAACGAATAAGATAATTAATTTTTTATTATTCTGTTCCATATAAAATTACTACGGCCCAATTCCCATTGGCGGCAATCCTGGACCAGGAATCGGAGCGGCTGGAGGTTTATCACCACCAATATTAGGATCTATTTGGTCATTACCAGTAGGATCAGCTGGATTAAAAACAGGGGCTTGGTGCTGATTGTCACCCACTAAAGGCTGGAGGTAAACAAAATTACCCGGTCCAGTAAAAATAGTATTAATATCAATGATATCGGTAAGAGTAATATCTGCGCTTGATTCGGGTTTATTAATATTAAAGACATGCCAATACCTTGCATCTGGATTGTCTGATGGCGCGGCGGTATTAAAATAATATGTCTTAACTGGACGGGCAAAATGGTATGGATTAGAATCATTTTCCGGCAAATAGACATCTACTTTTAAACGGGCTGTATTTCTGAATTGACGAATTGGTGAATTAGGCGCACGGACATAAAATGAATACGTGTTTCCAGACATATTGGCCGTATTAACAGTAAATGATTCAACCTCAGTACGACCCGGTGTGTTAAAAAAGCCGTTATACCAGACACCGGTAATTTCTGAGTTAGGAGTATTGTAATAATTCACACCCGTCGCATATTTCTTTTGTCCAGGGACACCATTTTGACCAGCATACAAAGCGCCAGAAATTTCCGGAGTGGTAGTAATAAACGGATTTAGAACCGCACTATAAAAATCTCCACTTACCCACGTAGTGACAATACGAACATCCTTATTTCTCAAAAGATGCGGGATGACTGGCGATGACACCAAATCATACTGCCAAGGTTGCGGCTGAGCTAATACGGGAAAGGCCCACGGA
>CAYNEQ010000057.1:0-5608 GCA_964396295.1 uncultured Gammaproteobacteria bacterium | reverse complement strand
ATGGGCTTATTCATAGCAAAGCGATGGCTGATGAAACATATTATTCGCCAGACCATTTTCATCCTTCAGATGCGGGGTATGCATTTTGGAGTACTGTAGTCTATGATCATCTCAATTTCTAATGCTACTCAGGAAACACTTATTATAGAGGTTGTCTTGGTAGCAGTTCTCTTACTTTCTATTCGGCTGAGAAAAACACTGTCTTTTTTTTCACTAGAAACTACGACTGAACTGCGGGGGCTCGCCATTCTTATGGTCGTCTTCGCCCACATTGGCTATTTTTTAGTGAGTGACCATCGATTTTTAGTGCCCTTGTCTAATTATGGCGGAGTAGGGGTAGATTTATTTTTTCTCCTTTCAGGTTACGGGCTAGTGGCGAGCGCGTTACGAAAGCCAGTTTCAGTCGGTAATTTTTATCTCAAACGATTAATGCGAGTCTATGTGCCGGTAATGATTACGGTAGTTCTTTTTTTTTGCTTGGATTTTTTTTGGTTGCATAAAATGTATCCAGCCAAAACCATTATAGAAAGCTTGTTAGGATTTTTCCCCAATGCTGATATCTATGCTGACCTTAATTCTCCACTATGGTATATTACGCCACTGCTTGCCTATTATCTATTATTCCCGCTGATTTTTTGGCGCCGATTCCCGCTAGTATCAGCGCTAGCTATGGCCGTTATAGGCTGGTGGGGAGTTAACTATGTGGGAAATTTAGATGTTTTTTTTGAAGTAGTATTTAAGCTCTATCGGCTTCATTTTGTAGCATTTCCTTTGGGTATGGCTCTGGCCGCGATTATTAATCAGCCGCCACGATATGGCGATCAGTTAGTTAAACGGATAACGCCATGGTTTCAAAAAAAATATATATCAACCATGAGCCGCTGGGTTTTGATTGCTATAGGCGCTTATATTTTTATCTACCTGCATTATCATCCTACGGTAGGGCAGAGCTGGAAACGAGAAGAATTAGCAAGTTTGATTACGGTTGGATCAATCATGCTTGTTTTTTTGTTTAAAAAAATTAATTTTAAAATACTGTACTGGTTAGGCCTGTTTTCTTTTGAAGTATATTTATTACATTGGCCGCTTTTATATGGATATAATTTTTTATATGGCAAAGTGCCGGCTAGCCTGGCCACAATATTGTATGTGGCTATTTTGTTAGGATTAGGCTACATGTACCACCATATCATTGCTAAAATATTTTCCGTAAAATTTAAGCCTGCCGCAACTCGTACCTTGTCTTAATAGTGTAAAACCAGTACACTAAAGAAGCTTGTAATTTACATCGTATGGAAACAGAAGTGAGGACTACGCCAAGTTCGTTCGAGCGGATCAGAAAAATACTATCACCATCTTTGGTGTTAGTGCTCAGCAATTGTATTCCGCTGCTCGGAATTTTATTCTTGGGCTGGAGTGTGCTTGAAACAATAGCCCTCTATTGGCTGGAAAGTGCAGTGGTGGCTATCTGTACGCTTGTTCTTCTGTTATTAATGCCGATTTTGCCGGCTGATCGAGAAGGAACGCCGTTTAACGCGAAGTTTTTTTTGATTCCTTTTTTCGTTATCCATTTTAGTATTTTCATGGGCGTGCACCTGCTTGTGATTTTGTTTTTTTTGGGAGATCTGGATAAGGATGTGTTGCATCAAGTGGCAGGTATTTTTTGGAACAACACTTCAATGCGTTGGTCTATTTTGTCGCTTTTACTAAGCCATGGGTATTCTTTTTTTACGTATGAGATTGCTACCAAAAAATATTTGGAACCTTTGCGAAAAGATAACCTTTGGCAAATTATGGCTCGGCCATACAAACGAGTGGTTATTATGCAGCTCACGGTTCTGTTAAGCGCGGCAGCTATTTTAATTTTGCGTTTGCCGCAACCGATGGCGGTGGCTATGGTGGTAATTAAAACTTACTTTGATTTGAAATCGCATAAAAAAGAACATGAGGAGTATGCGTCTGTTGTTAGTAGAGGATGACGAAAATATCGCCATGTCACTCCAAGCCAGCCTGGCAGCCGAGTGTTTTGTGGTTGATATGGCCGGTGATGGCGAACGCGGTTCGTTTTTGGCGCGTACCAATGAGTACGATCTTATCATTTTAGATAACATGCTGCCTAAGAAAAATGGCGCTGTAGTGTGTCAGGAAATACGGCAGGCGGGCAAGACGGCTCTTATCCTCATGCTCTCAGTGCTGACTGAAATTGATACTAAGGTTAGTCTTTTAAATAACGGCGCTGATGATTATTTGGCAAAGCCCTTTTCTTTTGCGGAGCTGCTTGCCCGTGTTCGGGCATTATTGCGTCGCCAAGCGCGTATTACGGAAGAGGTATTAAAAATTGGCGACATTGTCCTTGATGTGCAGGCTCATCGAGTCAGACGAGGGGCGCGAGAGATTTATCTGACTAAAAAAGAATTTATCTTACTTGAGTATTTTATGCGCAATCCCGGTGTAGTCTTATCTCGAGGTAAGATTATGGAGCATGTCTGGGATATTAATGCGGATCCCTTTTCTAACACGATTGAAGCCCATATTCGTAGTCTTCGGCAGAAGTTGGAACTTTCGAATGATAAAAAATTTATTCAGACGGTGCCCGGTTGTGGATATAAAATTGAGCCTGTGTTGGCTGTAACTAACTCTAAAAAATAATAGACGATGGGTGATCGTTATTTTATTAATTAAGTTTTATAATTTATTTATCTTTTCTTTATCTCGAGCCTGTTATTATATACGCGACAGTCTGTGTATAAAAGTCGAAGACTGTATTACATACATTCATGTCGCGTATATGCAAAAAATAATCCAGGAAATCTTATCACGTAAAGGGGCACGTGATACTGCCTACCTTGCTTAACTGGTAGCGCACGAAGCTCAGGTTGGTGATCCGTGGTTTGGTTAAGGTAGAAATGTAAACACCGCGTCTGAGCACGAAATAAAAACTCGAGGAGAGAGTAAGTTGGGAGGGGGAGTTAATTCGTTATATGGATCGTCTTAAGAATTGGCTTTACCAATTTGTGTGTCCGCGAGCAGTTGATGAGGACCAAGCGCGAAAAGAATTTATTTTGAATATATTACTCAGTGGTTCAATTATTTTGATTCTTTCAACGGTTCTTCTCAATGGCATTCACCGCTTAGTGGCAGTCGATCAGGTCAGCTTAGAGCGCAACGCTCTCTCCTTTGTTTTTCTCATTACGCCATTATTATTTTTTCTTTTCCTGTATTTTTTATCTCGGCGCGGTTTTGTTAGGTTTGCTTCTTCGCTGCTCTTAGCTACGTTTCTTGCGCTCGGCGGTTTGATGGGTTATAAGTGGGGAATAGATCTCCAGGCAGAAATTTTACTTTTTATACTGGTGATTGTCATGACCGGCATTCTCATGAGTGCTCGAATTGTTTTTTTCTTAACCGGAGGCATCGCGTTGTTTTTGTTTGGCTTGAATTATTTACAACGTACCGGTGTTGTTAATACTAGTCGCTATTGGCGCATAAATATGTGGGGACCAGTTGAAGTATTTGTTGCTATCCTGATATTTGGGGTGATTGCAGCGGTATCATGGCTCTCCAATAGAGAAATCACCATGGCATTGGCCCGAGCTCGTCGTTCTGAAAGCGCGTTGAAAAATGAGCGTGATTTACTTGAAATCAAGGTGGAGGAGCGTACCCAAGCCCTCAAGCTTGCTCAAATGGAAAAAATTTCTCAGCTTTATCGTTTTGCTGAGTTTGGCCGGCTCTCTTCTGGGCTATTTCACGACCTTACCAATCATCTCAGCGCGGTAACATTAAGTGTTGAGCAGATGCAAGCCCAAGCCACTGGACATGAACCGGCAGCCGTGTATTTGAACCAGGCGAGAAAAGTAAGCGACAGAATGAAGGAATTTATTGCCGCGATTCGTAAACAAATTGTTGGCGAACAAACTGTAGGCACATTTTGTCTAAATGAAGAGATAAAAGAAACAATCGAGCTGTTGTCATATAAAGCGCGACAACACAGTGTGCTTTTTAGTTTTGAGGCTCCGGAAGCAGTTTTTATCACTGGTGATCGGACAAAATGGAGTCAGATAGTCGTCAATTTACTGGCCAATGCGATTGATGCCTATACAAACCTCATCCGTACTACTGATCGCCGTGTTCATATTGCTCTTGAACGCGATGCAACAAATATTATTCTCACCGTAACTGATTGGGCTACCGGCATACCAGATAATTTACATCTTAAAATTTTTGAACCATTTTTTACAACCAAAGATTTTTCTCGTGGTACAGGCCTCGGTCTTTCTTTGACCAAACAAATTGTTGAGAAAGATTTTGGCGGCAGTATTTTTGTTGAAAGCGCGGAAGGATCATATACAACCTTTCGTATTGTGTTGCCCCTAGCTCTCTATGTCAAATCTCCAAATATCATCACTTCTACTTCTCAAACAACAGCAGCAGGCTAATGGTTCTTTTCTTGATAACAATCATAAACCATCTCTGCTTATGACAGCGTTAGTCCTTGACGCCCTTACCGTTGTGCCTTCGCAGCCGCTGCTAACAGATATCAAAGACAAAGCGGTGAACTTTTTATTAAAAGCAAAAAATGCAGAATGGATTTTTCCTGCTTCTTTGGGAATTACCTGTATAATTTTTTCTGCTCTTTTTAAATATAAACGAGATCTGGTTCCGGGGAGAGCTCTGGCCCGGATGCTTGTTACCCTTACAGATCACGAAGTGGCGGAGGGCGGGCCGTACTTTTATGATGTGCTGGAAGGAGTATCTCCTGTAAATCCTAATCGGATCGTTGATGTTGGCACAAATGTTGCCATTGCCAATTATTTACGACAGTATAACGTTCAATTGCCGAAACTAAATGCATTTATTGAACATTGTAGAATAGAGAATAATTTTACTTCTCAAGAATTTTGTCCGCTTCTCGTCGTGTGGCTGATGGCAAAAATAGGTGCAAATACAAAAGTTGATCTGCCTGTGGCAGAAGCGGTGCAACCATTGCCGCCCGTGGTAACTATGGCTTGGAAATTAGAAGATGAGGCTGTGACAGCATCTGCTTCAGATAATACCCGAAAAAGCGAAGTAGCTTCAGCTGAAGAAGAAATGTTGTTGCAAATTAAGCAACAAGCTCGGGTATGTTTTTCAAATTTAGATAGTGAATTGCAGCAGTTGGCCCTGGGGCAGATCGAAAAAAGTATTGTCGGTAATTCTAATAAACAAATGTCGTTGATGCCCCGGTATATGCGAGAAGCTTTGGGTGAAAAAGGTGTAATTTTTTCTGATTCATATATTGCACGTTTGGGACTGGTAAATATTTTATTTTGGACGGCATTTATTATCTATGATGATTTCTGGGACAAAGATGAAGCCGCGCTGCCGCATTTGTTGTCAGTGGCTAATATCTATGCCAGGGAATTTATCACCTTTTTTAACAAAATATTAGCGCCGGCCTCGGGCCTGTCGGATTTTTTCTATTCCCTCATGAGTAGGCTGGACGCAGCTAATGCCTGGGAGACTTTACATTGCCGGGCCACTGTTATAGGCTCTCGTTTTTTTGTTCCAGTTCGTCTGCCTGAATTTGAAAATTTTGAGAAAAAATACGAGCCAGCTTCAGCTCATATCCTTG